>JAPHUN010000042.1 GCA_026193435.1 Chlorobium sp. | reverse complement strand
GCGGTCTCCATCCTGTTTTTGATGATGCCGACAAGTTTTCCTTCGGAAAGACCAAGAGTTTCCATGATATCGCTGCCGGTGATAGGCGGTCTCCATTTTGCAAGCAGATCTTTTTCGGCAACTTCTGTGATCTTCTTTTCCACAATGTTGAAGTTGTTCATGATTCGCTGGACTTTTCTCGGGTTTTTGCTGGTGACATCCGCACGGCATAGCGTCATAAGGTCATCCAGATCATTCCCTGCGTCATACATCAGTCTTCTTACAGCGGAGTCAGTTATCTCGCCTTTAGAAAGCGGTATCGGACGATGATGCAGGCGAATCATTTTCTGGACATAGGGAAGGGGATCGAGTGGCCAGCGCATGGATCGAAAAATGTTTCCGCACAATTTTTTCCCTACGGCTTCATGTCCGTGAAATGTCCAGCCTGAATGTTTATTGAACCGTTTGGTTACCGGCTTGGCGATATCATGGAAAAGTGCGGCGATTCTGAGCCAGAGATTGTCGCTTTTTTCCGCCAGTTTGTCAACAACCTGAAAGGTGTGGAGCAGGGTATCCTTGTGTCCAAGGCCGTCAACCTGCTCGATGCCGGCCATAGCGTTAAGTTCCGGCATGATATGTCCAAGGATACCGGTTGAATAGAGAATCATGAGGCCGACCGAAGGCTTTCTGCAGGTGATGATTTTCAGAAACTCCTGACTTATCCGCTCTCTCGAGACAATCGTTATTCTTTCTGCCATGTCAGTCATGGCGTTCAATGCCTGCCGGTCAAGCTGAAAATCGAGCTGACAGGCAAACCGGGCTGCCCGCATCATGCGGAGAGGATCATCTGAAAAGGTCTTATCAGGTTCGAGCGGGGTCCTCAACACCTTTTTTTGAAGATCGTCGTAACCGTTGAAGAGATCTACTATACAGTTTCGATGTTCTTTATTCAGCTGCACTGCAAGGGCGTTGATTGTAAAATCTCGCCTTGAAAGATCATCTTCGAGCGACCCTATTTCAGTGATCGGTTTTCTTGAATCAGGGTTATAGCTTTCTTTTCTTGCACCAACAATTTCAACCACTGTTGTTTCTTCCTGCGAACTGTCCAGTTCAAGACGGGCAGTCCTGAACCGTTCGAAAACGACGAAGTTTTTCCCCTTAAGCTCTTTTTCAACCAGTTTCGCAAACGGTATCGGTTCACCGATTATCATGATATCGATATCCTGACTCGATGTATTCATCAGGTGATCCCTCACATAGCCGCCGACAAGATAGCATGGCGTATCAGTCCGGTCAGCGATGTCGCCTATCCGATACAGGATATCGGGAAGAGAGTTGTGTGCCAGTTTTTCCTTGCGGAACATATAGGTGTCAGATGTAAAAGTATTTCTTTCTGTTTGCAGCCGCTATTCAGCTGTTTGCGGATCAGTCGAGGATTCAGGTTCCGGTTCCAAAGCTTCTATGTCGTATTTAAACAAGCTAAGGGAAATTATTGTTCCGGCGAGCATGAGCACCCCTGCCACGACAAACGGCATGGAAGGGATCATCCCGTAAAGAATGCTGCCGCTGAACGGGCCCAATATCCGGGCAAGGGAATTGACGGACTGTCCGTAGCCCATGATCTGCCCCTGTTTCTGGGTGTAGCTGTAGAGGGAGATCAATGAAATGTTGATCGGGTTTACGAGGCTGGTTCCTATTGAGAAGAACAGAAGGATTCCCAGTCCAAGAGTAAACAGCGTCGTTGGAGGGATGAACGGGATAAAAAAAACACCCACAAAGGTAATGATATGTCCCCAGAGGAAAAGCTTGTGTTCACCGAATCGCTTATTCAGTTTCCCGATCAGGCCCCCCTGGACAACTACCGATATGAATCCTACGTATGCGAACAGGTAGCCTATCTGCTGGTCGGTTGCCATGAAATACTCTTTCCACAGAAGAATGGCCGCTATCTGCATGTTGACGATGCCAAAAGTAAAAATAAAATTGGCGCTCATGAGCAACGCTATGGGCTTGTGGCTTAGCGCGTTACTGATACCCGTAAAATAGGCGGCTGATTTCTCTTGAATCGAGGTCAGTATCGGTTTGCCTGTGCGTGCCAGTGAAACCTTGAGAAACTGAGAGATTTTCTGTGCATCCCTGTTTGATTCCGTAAGGAAAAAAACAGCAAGGATAAAGTCCAGAGCTATCAGCGCGGAAGCGACGTAGCCGACCATTTCAATGCCGAAATTGTGCTTCAGAAAACCGCCGATTAACGGTCCGATAATAAAACCGATTCCAAAAGCGGCTCCGAGCATCCCCATGGCGGTAGATCTGCTTTTGCTGTCGGTAACGTCAGTGATGTAGGCCTGGGCGGCCGCGATGTTCGCCGATCCGATGCCGGAAAGAGCACGTGCCAGTATCAGTAACGGGATAGTTGACGCATGGGCGAAAAAAAGATAGGAAACTGCGGCCATAAAGATACTGACCAGCATCACCGGTCTTCGTCCGATGAAGTCGCTCAGCCTTCCCCAGATAGGCGAAAAAAGAAACTGCATTCCGGAATAGGTGGCAGCAATAAAGCCGATCATCAAAGGGCTCGCTCCGAGATCTTTGGCGTAGGTAGGAAGAAGAGGCAGGACAATACCGAACCCGATAAGGTCAAGCAGTACTGTCAAAAACAATATTGCCAAAGGTGATTTCTTCATTCAGGACGGCTTTAATGCTGATAAAGCCCGAAAGATAAGAAATCGGGCACGTTTTTCCTCTTTCAGATTCAGGTGTTTTGGACGAAAATTTCACGTAATCTTATCATGTGTACATCCCTTCGCCCATTCTCCCCCTCGTTCTTCCGGTTTCCTGCCTCATTTCCTCTGTTCATCACTTACCGCATCGAGAATGTGTCTGAGCTGTTCAATCCCTTCAAGAACCCTGGGGCCGGGACGGAGAAAAATACTGTTGTCAAAATTATCGTGGATGTTTCCACGCTTTATCGCATTGGTCAGCTCCCATCCCGGTCTGGATCGTACTTTTTCTATGGCATCCTCTTCCCTTGACATATACATACAGAGGATGATATCAGGGTTCTGCTGTATGACCCATTCCGGTGAGACTTCAAAGTATTCCTTCTGAACGCTGTTGCCGATATTTATTCCACCCGCATAAGCGATAAGAGCGGAGACATAGCTGTTCCTGCCTCCTGTCCAGAGAGGATCATCCCAGATCTCCAGATACACGTTCGGGGCAGATGTCAGGCTTTCCGCCCGGTTCAGAAACTGTTTCAGGCCATCTTCAATAACCAGAGCCAGGCTGTCTGCTTTTTCCGGGTTTCCGGTCAGTCTGCCCAGTCGTCTCAGTGCCGGAGGAATGTCGCCGGGAACACTGATAGCCAGTCTTTCACGTTGAAAGCCAAGTTCAGTTATTTTTGATCCCACGTTTTCATCTGCAAGATCGGTATCGAGTACAAGATCCGGTGAAAGACTGGCGAGTACTTCAAGGGACGGTTTCCCGAATGCTCCGACAACCTGAATTTTTTCTACACCTTTCGGCCAGTCGCATGCACTTGTTCTGCCTATGAGCTGTTTTTCCGCTCCAATCGCATAGATCATTTCTGTAATGCTTGGCGCCAGGCTGACAATCTTCGGTTTATCAGAATCCGGTTGTGTTGTCCGCCTGTTCTCTGCTTCAGTGCACCCGAAAAGAGATGCGTACAAGAGTATGAACAGAAGGGAAACGCCGTTATAGGGAGTCAAGGTAGTTTTCATATCGGGTCAGTACTTCCTGATGATTGAATGCAAGCTTAAGGCTGCGGGCTTCCCTGACGGAAAACCAGGCGATATCCGAAACTTCACCGGGTTGAGGGAGAAGATCTCCGTGCGCTGTTCCATAAAACATGAGGACAACGGCATGAAACCCCAACGCAGGGAAGATCTCGTCACAATAGCCAAGGAAAACGGGTGATTGCAGTTCAAGTCCTGTCTCTTCCGCTGTTTCCCTGATGACGGCATGTTTTGCTGTTTCTCCCCGGTCGATATGACCGCCGGGAAAGCACCAGTAATCCCTGAACGGTTCGACGGCTCTTCGGGTCAGAAGAACGGTATCTCTCTTTATCGCCGATGGAGAGAGTATTGCCGTAACGGTGGCCTTTACCATAACTGAAAAGATGCGCTATCATCTGCAAAACAGAAGCTGTTTAACAGCTAAGCGGGATAGTTTTATATCGTTATGCAGTTATATGTGATACGGTGACTTTTTCGAAATCTAATGATCGGCAACAAAACGTAACG
>JAPHUN010000078.1 GCA_026193435.1 Chlorobium sp. | reverse complement strand
CAATAGCCGAACTTCCGGTATGTTTCAGAAGATAATCCCACGCTTCAGGGGCGTAACCAAGGCCGAAAGAGGTAATGGTTTTCTGTGACAGCCCTCTCTTCTTTACAAGATATGCGAGCCCTTTCTGTCCGTCTGCAGAATTCAGCAGTCGGTTATAGAGCCTTGCCGCCCAGGTAAGGGGTTCATGTTCACTGCGTTCGGTTTTGTCGATAGAGCCCTGGTTTTTCAGGTATTTGCTGATATCTACACCGCAGCGTTTGGCTACAAGTTCAACCGATTCAGGGAAAGAGAGCTTTTCCATCTCCATAATGAAGGTAAACACGTTCCCTCCTTTTCCGCTGGAGAAGCATTTGTAGATCTGTTTATCAGGGGAGACGACAAACGAAGGGGTTTTTTCGCTGGTAAACGGTGAAAGGGCCTTGTAGTTTCTGCCGGAAGGCTGGAGTTTTACATAATCCGAGATAACATCGACAATATCGCAACTTTCCCGAATCTCATCTATTTTATTATTCGGAATCATTGCTTCAGCTGTTGGTATTGGTTGTGTTGATCGTCTCTTATCTCCCTGCTTTCCGGACACCTCTATGTATTTATTCCGCGCTTCAGCTGCTTCGTTGAGCGGATAGAAAGGGGTTTCTGCGCTCCGTTCGCCTCGTCCATGAATCGCTCATGACAATACGTGGAGGCGCCCTCAAGATGCAGTACAGGATTGCCGCCCCTTCATGCTTCGCCATATCAGTAGCTATGATAGGGTGAAAAAAAGCAAATAACAATCTTTTCTGCTTTGGAAAAATCTCATCCGGTATGGTTTTTTCCGAAAGAAATTAAAAAGAGGAATACCAGTATCTGTTTTACTTAACGCGTTATTTTTTTTAAGTTTGTCTGAAGATACTGTGAAAATGCGTTATGTGAAAAAACTGAAAACATGGTGAGCCTGCTTGTATATATTGTTGAATATATCGAACTTCGCTCAGAAGACGACTCCTCGGTCAGTCCTGCTGCCATGTGGTTAAATTAATTTTTTATAGCTATGAAACAGGGTTTATTTACGGCGATTCTTATCGTTGTCACCTACGCTGTCTCGCTGATTTTTTACAGCTGGATGGGAACCACCCCTGATGGGTCAACATTTCATAATCTCTATGAGGGAGGCTATGTGGTAACGGTGCTTATCGCACTGATTCTGATGGTTATCGCATACATTGTGGAGCGTCTTATCGCGCTCAACAAAGCTTCAGGAAAGGGAAACATAGCCGAATTCGTCAAAGCGCTGAAACAGGACGTCGATGCCGGTGCAATCGATCAGGCGCTTGCCCGTTGCGATGATCACCAGAGTTCCGTCGCGGCAGTATTACGGGCTGTTTTTCAGCGTTACCAGATGTTGACCCAACATAATATCAGCGATCGCGAGAAGAAAATCAGTGAGATGGAAAAAGCGGTCGAAGAGGCTACTACGATGGAGATGCCCCTCCTGGAAAAGAACCTTGTCGCTATCTCTACCATAGCCTCCATCTCCACCATGGTCGGTCTGCTTGGTACTACCCTGGGTATGATTCGCGCGTTTGAGGCCATGGCGACCAGCGGGGCTCCCGATGCGGTTCAGCTTTCGCTCGGAATCTCCGAGGCGTTGTTCAACACGGCGCTTGGTATTGTCGGCGGAATCATGGGTATCGTTACCTACAACGTGTTCACCAACAGGGTAGACCGTTTCACCTACATGATCGACGAGGCTGCTTTTTATATTATCCAGACTCTTGGGTCGAGTAAATCGGAATAGGCTGTATGTCGAAAGTCAAATCCAAAAGAATAGGTTTCAGGATCGATATGACTCCTATGGTGGACGTGGCGTTTCTTCTGTTGACTTTTTTTATGCTGACCACCAAGTTTCGTCCGCCTGAACCGGTTCAGATAGATCTGCCCTCTTCTCATGCTGAGCAGAAGGTGCCGGAGTCGGATATTCTCACCGTGAGCGTCAGCGGAGACAATCGCTATTTTATGGGCGTATCGTCACAGCTCTCGCGAACCAGGATATTCGAGCGGGTGGTTCAGCCGAGGCTTGAAGCGGCGGGCATGAGCGGCATTGCTGTCGCCGACTCGTTGCAGGGGTTCAAGCTTGCTGAAGTGTTTCCCGTACGCAAAAACGAGTTGCCTCATTTTGTCACGGCGGCCAGATTTGCAAATCAGCGACTGCGACCGGTTGTCAAGGCCGATGCGAACGCGGATTTTGAGGCGGTCAACCATGTGCTGAAACTGTTCAAGGAGTCAAATATTCTGACGTTCAATCTGGTGACTGTTCTCGAGAAGGAGGTTCGTTGATATGGGCATGGTTGATTCACCAAATGGCCGGGATTCCGGCCGCAAGGCAAAACGCAGGAGAAAACGTCCCGGGTTTCATATCGACATGACACCTATGGTGGACGTGGCGTTTCTT
>JAPHUN010000292.1 GCA_026193435.1 Chlorobium sp. | reverse complement strand
GCGCTTGCCGATGATACAAGGCCGAAAAATATCGATGAAGTGTTTGTCGGCAGTTGTATGACCAATATCGGTCATTTCCGCGCCCTCGGTGAGGTGCTGAAGGGTAAGGGGCAGGTCGCGACCAGGCTTTGGGTTGTTCCTCCGACGAAGATGGATATGAAGATGCTTGTCGAAGAGGGGTATTATTCAATATACGGTGCCGCAGGTGCGCGTGCAGAGACTCCCGGCTGTTCTCTTTGTATGGGTAACCAGGCCCGTGTCGCAGATAACGCGGTAGTATTTTCCACAAGCACGAGGAACTTTGAGAATCGTCTCGGGAACGGCGCGAAGGTGTATCTCGGATCAGCCGAGCTTGCTGCAGTTTGCTCTCTCCTCGGCAGACTGCCAAGCCTGGAAGAGTATTTCGAGGCGGTCAGCAGTAATCTGGCAGGGCACACCGATACGGTTTATAAGTATCTCAATTTTCATGAGGTGACCAAAGAGCAGCTCGAGGTTCTTGTTGACTGATCTGTTTGGCTGACGTGTACCATGGCTGCGTGTTCGCATCCATGGTATACATGCGGGGGACTTTTGAAAACTCGCTGTTTTTCTTTAATATATTGTAGCAGAACAAGCTGCAAGATGTTGTTAACGTAACCTTACAAACCAGAACGTCATCATGAAAAAACTTTTCATTTTTCTTTTCCTCGTGAGCTCCGTATCAGTATTCGGTTGTGCTCCTAAAGCAGAACAGGCAACTGAAGAAGCTGTGCAGGAACAGGCGGTAGAGTCTGAAGAAGCTGTTGAAGAAGCGGCAGAAGAAGCAGGTGCGGCAGCTGAAGAGGCTGTTGAGGAAGCAGCAGAAGAAGCTGCTGAAGAAGCATCAGAAAGTGTTGTAGAGAAAGCAGCTGATGCAGCAACTGAAGCCGTTGAAGGTGCCGCTGAAGCAGCAGGCGATGCAGTTGAAGGTGCAGCAGACGCAGCAAAAGACGCTATGAAGTAAGACGCGTATACTACAGCGTTACACGAAAAAAGGAGATAAGTTATGCTTGTCTCCTTTTTTTATGTCCCCCTCAATACGTCGTGATATCAGCAGGTGAAAAAGCTCAACAGGCCGACGCATTTGAAGCGTCTGATCATCTGTTGTGAGACGCTTGCAAGAGGATGGAACGGTGCCGTATGACGATGCTGCTATCGCGATGAGACAGGGCAGGGCTTTTGCAGGAATATTGAAAAATCGAAACGCTTTCGGTGAAATGCAAAAAAGCCTCGTAACATATCTTGCTACAAGGCTTTGAAAGTGCTGAGGAGGCAGGACTCGAACCTGCAGTTGCCTGATCCAGAATCAGGTGCCTTACCAATTTGGCCACTCCTCAAAGTGAGGTCAAAATATAGGTGAATATTCTTTTATTTACAATAGTCCTGATAACTATTACCTGGAATTCTGCAGGCGGATAAGCGGGGGATAGCGATGAGCAATGAGTATGCATAGTTCTCAGTTCTTAGTCCTCAGTTCTCAGTTCTCAGTTGAAAAGGATGAGTGCCCGATATGAGTGATGAGCGAAGAACGAAGAGTCGGGCTGAGCGAGTTTTTTTGTCATTCCCGTGCTTGACACGGGAATCCATCTGTTGTGTGCTACGTGTTAGAGAGGGGATAGTTCTTCGTGCTTAGTTCTTTGAGATGATTGCAGAATTTCAGAATTGCTGGATGGGGGAGAGGGGAATGCCGGACGAAAGGCCTGTCTAAAGAAAAAAAGTCGCTCTGTCAGGGAACGACTTCGTACACCCGAGAGGAATCGAACCCCTAACCTTCTGATCCGTAGTCAGACGCTCTATCCAATTGAGCTACGGGTGCAGCGAAAAAATGGCTGAATCTGTAGCGTGTACGGGATTCGAACCCGTGATCTCCGCCTTGAGAGGGCGGTGTCCTGGGCCACTAGACGAACACGCCATTTTTTCTATAGACAGAGCCTTGTGGGCCCTGTAGGACTTGAACCTACGACCTAGCGATTATGAGTCGCTTGCTCTAACCAACTGAGCTAAGGGCCCTGGCAAAAGCCCGGCTTTCAGAGTCAGTTAATATAAATTATTCATACAATTATCCAAGTCTCAAGGCGTATTTCATTGTTTTCAAAGTGATTTTTCTGAATACGATTGACGGTCTTTCCCGGACAGGAAAAATATGGCTCGAAGAGTTCAAGGGATCATGTGAACTCCTGGTAGGATTCCCGTGTAATATCCGCCCCGAGTTGTTTCAGTTTATCTTCGAGTCTCTCGTAGCCGCGGTCAAGATGATAGATTCTCAGCACTTCCGTAACGCCTTCCGCGGCAAGTCCGGCAAGAACGAGACTGGCTGAGGCTCTGAGATCGGTTGACATCACTTTTGTTCCGGTCAGCCAGCTTGGACCGTAGACGGTTGCTTCGTTACCCTTGATCTCAATACGAGCGCCGAGCCGGTTGAGTTCGGGGATATGATTGAATCGTTCGTGATAGACTTTGTCAATGATATGACTGGTCCCATCAGCCTGGGTCATGAGCGCTATCCACTGTGCCTGCATATCGGTAGGGAAGTCCGGGTAGGGATTCGCGATGACATCTGTATGTGAAAGCTTCTCAGGGCTTTGCAGGGCGATCGACGTTCTGTCGGTAATGATCTTGCATCCGGCATGTTCAAATTTTGCCAGAATCGCTGTCATTTGTGAAGGATCGACATCCTCAACGATAATGGAACTTCCGGTAATGGCTCCGGCCGTCAGAAGAGTCGCCGCTTCAATCCTGTCAAATATGTTCGTGAAGTTGGCCGGTTTGAGGCTCGCCACACCCTCTATCTCAAGAGTCGAGGTTCCTGTCCCCTGTATATCCGCTCCCATTGTGATGAGGAAATTGCACAGCGTGACGATTTCCGGCTCGACAGCAGCGTTAAGGATCGTTGTTTTTCCCCGTGCGAGAACTGAGGCCATAAGCGCGTTTCCTGTTGCTCCAACGGAAGTTATCGGGAATTCTATCACTGCGCCCTTGAGGTGGTTCCCTTGTATTTCGGCTTCGATAAAACCTTTCTCGATAGAGATTGTGGCTCCAAGTTTTTCCATTGCCATGAGGTGAAGGTCAATGGGCCTGGGGCCAAATGCGCACCCTCCGGGAAGTGACACGCTGGCGCGCCCGAAACGGGCCAGGAGCGGACCGAGCACATAAATTGACGCTCGCATCTGTTTCACCAGCTCGTAAGGCGCCTGAACAGAGCTGATGTTCGAGGTAGAGACTGTCAGGGTATTATCCCTGTATTGTATACCGGCACCGAGATATTCAAGCAGTTTCCGGAATGTCCGGATATCTTTCAGATCGGGAATACGCTCCAGTGTGATCTCTCCACGTTCCGTAAGCAGTGTGGCCGCGATGAGCGGGAGTGCCGAGTTTTTCGAGCCGGATGCCTTGATTGTCCCGTTGAGACGACGTCTTCCCTGAATGACAAATTTGTCCATGTACTGTATAAAATGACTACAATGACTGAAAAAACGTTATTTAAACATTTCAAAGAGAGAAAAAAAATTTCCGATTGATTCCTGTTCAGTCCGGCGTGCGATCTGTCCGCATGACAGCGTTACAGGTAAATGGCAATGTGGTGTTTGGTTTGACTATTTTTCCGCATATTTTCCTGAACGGTAATGATTAACCTCGAGAGGCGAATATATATTATATGAAAGCACACAACCGGTCTTTAGGAAAAGAACGTCCCCGGCTTGAAAAAGCGCTGACCCTTTTGATTATACTCATTTCCTTAAGTTTGGCGCCTCTCTCCACTGCTCTCGGCAATCCGGAGATTGACAAGATCATGAAAGAGAGGAAAAAACTGGAAAAGGATCTCTCGAGCCTTAAAACGCAGCTTAACGAGTATCAGACCAAACTGAAGAAAACAACAAAAGAGGAAGCGCGTTCGATGCAGGCGCTGAAAAACTATAACAGGCAGCTGAAGCTGCTTGAGGAAATGATTGCGAAAAATAATGCCAAGCTTCGCAGTCAGGATAGTGAAATCAAGCTGCTCAAGGAGCAGTTTGTTGATAACCAGAGCAGGTATGAGGCCATTGTAGAAGAGTTCAGGCGTATAGCGGTAGGAGTCTACAAAAGCGGGTCGAAACATGATATCGAGCTGCTTTTTTCAGCGACATCCCTGAACCAGGCTATCGTACGATCCCGTTATATAGGTTTTTTGTCTGAAGCTGTGATCAGTATCGTAGATGATCTGCAGAGTACGTCGAGAAAACTTGATGCAAGTCGAAAGGCTCTGGAAGTGAGCTATCAGAAACGAACAGGAATCGTCAAAGAGCAACAGGGGCAGGTGCAGAGTTTTTCGAAGAAGAAAGATGAAAAACAGAGCGTTCTGATAGCCCTGAAAAAAGATAAAAAAAAGTTTTCCGGTGAGATACAGGCAAACCGGAAAAAGTTACTGAAACTCCAGGGTAAAATCGAAGAACTGATCAGGGCGGAGCAGATAGCTATAGAAAAAGAAAAGGAGAGGAAACGCCTGGAGGCTGAAAGAAGAAAGCTGGAAGGAAAGGTTCCTGTTCCGGATACCTCCGAAGCGGATCTTGCACGAATATCGGAAGATTTTGACAAAGCCCTGGGGATTTTGCCCTGGCCGGTCGAAAACGGGGTTGTGGTCAGGAAATTCGGCAGGATCAACGATCCGGACCTGAACATTGTTACGACAAATAACGGAATAGATATATCTGTTTCTTCCGGAGTGCCTGTCAGGGCGGTTTCGGGTGGGAAAATAGCCCAGATCGCCTATCTCCCGACATACGGTAACATAGTCATTATCCGGCATTCGAAATCCTATCTGACGGTCTACGCGAACCTTGCGAAAATCAATGTAGCTAAAGATGACGTGGTTGCAGCACGGGAGATTATAGGAGTAGCCGGCTCGATGCCTGAGGGAGGTTCTCTGGTGCATTTCGAGGTCTGGAAAGGCAAGGTGAAACAGAACCCTCAGAAATGGCTGAAAAAATAGGGTTTGAAAAGCGATAACTATTCTTGAGGTTTTTCCATGAATACACAATGCCTGCATCTTAATTATGCGTTGGTAGAAGAGATTCTGCTTGCATTTATCCGTAACGAGATACGTAAGTTCGGATTCAGGAGCGCGGTTTTCGGGCTTTCCGGTGGAATTGACTCCGCTGTTGTCTGTGAACTTGCCAAAAGAGCGCTTGGGCCTGAAAACGTTCTCGCAGTCCTGATGCCCTACAGGAGGAGTAGTCCTGAAAGTGTCAACGATGCGAGGCTCATGGTCGAAAAAACAGGCGTCCGATCAGAAGAGGTTGAAATTACCGGAGTGGTCGATGCTTTTTTTGACGGTGTTTCCGGAGCGGGAAACCTGCGCATGGGAAATGTCATGGCACGGGCACGGATGCTCTATCTCTATGACATTTCGGCCAGAGACGGCAGGCTGGTCATAGGGACAAG
>JAPHUN010000165.1 GCA_026193435.1 Chlorobium sp. | reverse complement strand
TCTGACAGCACCAGAGTGCTTTCAGGATCGATACCGATACTGTTCTTGAGCTGCGTCCTCGAGATCACCACGTTATTGCGCGCCTGTATGAGATCGGGCTTTATATTTTCTACGGAGAGATACGCTTTCAGGGTATCGATATCCGCAGCCACCCCTTCCCTGAAAAGAGAGCGACTGTCACGAAGAGCGGTCTCCCAGCGGGAAATGCTCTGTTCGAGTATTGTAACCTGCTTGTCAGAAATCAGAACATTGTAGTATGCGATCTTTATATCGCTGATTACATCCGCCTCAGTCTGACGATAGGCTTCCTTGCTGATTTTCCTGACTGTTGAGGATGCTTTTATGCCCGCAAGCGCCTTGAGGTTGAAGAGCGGCTGACTCAGGGAAAGTGAGGCAACCATTGCGTTGTCCTGACTGATTTCCAGAGGAGTAAACCTGGTGGGATCACCGCCTAATATGTCGGGAAAGAAAAAAACCGAAGGTTCAAGGGTTCTCGTATAGTCGAATCCTGCATCGAGCTGAGGAAGCACCCCCGCCCATGCCTCACGAACTTTCTGACGGGCAATAGCACGATCCAGCCGCGCGACTTCAAGGTCGCGATTTCGTTCAAGACCGGTGGAAACCGCCTCATCGAGCGACAGTGTCACAGACTGCCCTTTGACCATATTTTCCCCGGCAGCAAAGCTAAACATGGGGAACAAGGCAAGTACAATCGTGACAACCAGATAAAGCAGATAATGGTTTAGGTTTGTCATAGCTCTTTGCACGGGATAATCTTTCCTGAAAAATCCTGAAAAATCTATCGAAATCCTAACGTTCAATACCTCCCTTTCCAGAGCTTTTCGAGTCGCTCCCTTATAAATTTCTCCCTCCCCTCTTCTGTTGGATGGTAGAAGACAGCATCAAGTCCTTCAGGCAGGTAGGTCTCTGCGACAAAATGCTCAGGATAATCATGAGGGTATTTGTAACCCTCGCCGTACCCCGATTCTTTCATGTACTTTGTCGGAGCATTGCGCAAATGCATCGGCACGGACAGCTCCTGATGCATCCCGGCATGCCGTTGCGCTTCATTTATGGCCTGATAGCTTGCATTGGATTTAGGAGCACCTGCCAGATAGGTGACTCCCTGCGCGAGGTTGATTCTCGCTTCAGGCAGCCCTATCATTTCAACAGCGTGAAAAACAGAAACTGCAAGAGTCAGCGCATAGGGATCGGCATTGCCGACATCCTCACTGGCAAAAATAACCATTCTTCGCGCGATGAACTTGGGATCTTCTCCACCCTCGAGCATCCTCGCAAGCCAATACAGGGCCGCATCGGGATCGGATCCTCTCAGGGATTTGATGAATGCCGAAATGACATCGTAGTGCGACTCTCCCTTTTTATCATAGACAGGAAGTTTTTTCTGAAGCACTCTTTCCAGCAAGGTCCGGGAAAGATGCACAGGAACCGTTGAGAGATCAACCATGGAAAGAGCCGCCTCGACAGCGTTCAAGGCCTTGCGGGCATCCCCTGCCGAGAACTGCAGCAGAAACGCCCAGTCATCGATAACGACCTCATACGGGGCGATCAGCGGATCACCTGCAAGCGCACACCTGACAACCGCCTGGAGAGCAGCATCTTCAAGAGCATTGAGTACATACACCTGCATCCTGCTCATCAGGGCTGCGTTGACCTCAAAAGAAGGATTCTCGGTTGTCGCCCCTATCAGCACAACAACACCCTGCTCGATCGCATGAAGCAGCGAATCCTGCTGGGCCTTGTTGAAACGGTGGATTTCGTCGATAAACAGCAGTGTCCGGAGACCATCGAGTCGCTGTGCTGAAGCAGCAAGCTCAAGCGACTTGCGTACTTCCCTGACTCCCGCGTCAACAGCGGAAAGCGAATCGAATCGAAAATCAAGAGAATTGGCACAGATCTCAGCAAGGGTTGTTTTACCTGAGCCCGGAGGACCCCAGAATATCATCGAAGGCAGGCGGCCCTGAGCAATAAATTTTCTGAGGGGACCTTCCGCACCGATAAGGTGCTCCTGACCATACATGTCGTCAAGATTCCTTGGCCGCGCCCTTTCGGCAAGCGGCTGAAAACCGGGGTCTGCTTTTCCTCTCGAAGGCAAGCCGAAAAGATCGTCCTGATTTTGCTTGCCTGAAGACATCAGGACACCTCTATGAACTGTCGTGAGCGACATGAGGACGAGGCGAACGGAGCGCAAGAACCGGAGTGTACGCGTTGTACATGAGGATTCCGAGCACCGCCCAACGATCTACTCAGGGCGTGTATCAAGTGTATAGAGGTGCCCATCAGTAGCCTACATCACGTAACCACGATTCACTGATCTTCCCGGAGTTTCCCCCTGCCTCTTTGAGCAGCGCCTGCTGCCTCGCGATATATTTCCCGAGAATATCGAACTCAAGATTGAGCCGGTCGCCTTCCTTCAAATTGTTGATGGTGGTGTTCTCGAATGTATAGGGAATAATCGCCACGGAAAACGTGTTTGCCTTGACATTCGCAACGGTCAGACTGACTCCATCGATCGCGATGGAACCTACCGGCACGATAAAAGGCATGAATTCATCCGGAAAACTGATTCGGATTTCCCTGCTTCCGCCCAGATCATACACTCCGAGTACCGTGCCGACACAATCGACATGTCCCTGAACAAAATGACCGCCAAGCCTGTCCGAAGGCCGCACCGCCCTTTCAAGGTTTACTGAAACCCCCGGCACAAAATAGCCGAGAGTGGTTTTTTTCAGAGTCTCCCCGATCGTATCGACGTCGAACGTCTCGTCGCCAAGAGCCACAACCGTCTGGCATGCGCCGTTTATCGCCACGCTTTCATCGATCGCGAGATCATCGAACTCATGCCGGTTTTTGTAGCGAACCGTAATACGCAGACGTGTTCCCTGACTGCGTATTGCCGCTACCGTCCCTCTATCTTTGACAATTCCTGTAAACATATCGTGTTACACCATCGCCTTCAAAGCCGCCTCATAATCCGGTTCCTGGGTTATTTCCGGAACCTGTTCGGAATAGATAACCTTGCCTTCATTATCCACGATTACCACGGCACGGGAAAGAATACCCTTGAGAGGACCGTCAACAATGGTAACACCGTAATCATTGCCGAATTCAGGCGATCTGAAGACTGAGAGTGAAATAACATTTTCGATACCTTCAACCTCGCAAAAACGTTTGTGAGCAAAAGGAAGATCGGCTGAAATACACAAAACCACCGTATCGGGGATACTTGAAGCCTCGAGATTGAAACGCCTGACTGAAGCCGCACAAACAGGTGTGTCGAGGCTTGGAAAAATATTCAGAACAATCCTTTTTCCTGCAAAATCAGCCATGTTCGCTTCAGAAAGATCTTTATTCACAAGGGTAAAGGAAGGCGCGACTGTTCCCGCAACGGGTAATGCGCCGACAGTCGATACCGGATTTCCTTTTAACGTAATATTCGCCATAACTTCTCCTCTTTTAAACTTGGGTTTAAATGTGCACTATACTGGAAAACAGTAGGCCAGAACAGGCAAAACCTGATCATAGTTCCCGCAGGCGAAACATTCTCCGTCTGGTCAGCCAATACACTAATCCCACCATCCGTTGCCTCGCGAAATACTGTACCTCCCCGAACCGAGAAAGACGATTGCAAGAGAACCAAACAGGTAAAAAAACTGTAACTCCAGGCCGTAACCGCCATGCTGGGTCAGTGAAAAGAGGTCTCCCATATGTACAAGATAAATCGCTGAGATCATCACAAATGCTTCTATCAACGCTGCGGGACGGGAAAGAATACCCAGAATAACAAGCAGCGGAGCGAGCAGCTCACCTGCATATATTCCCCAGGAAAGGTAGGCTGGAAATCCTGCATCTACAAGAGTCTTCTCTATGAAACCGACACCGTTTTTAAGTTTGTGAATCCCGTGAAACAACATCAGGCCGCCAACAGGCAGACGCAGCAGCAGCTTGCCCAGATCATTATTTTGAAAAATACGGTCTATCATAGCAGTGTGGATTGATCATAAACTGAAAGATTACTGTACTACAGAGTATAAGAAAAGAAACGCTGTCTATAAAAGAACACCGGACTGCCCTGTAAAGTCTGAGCAGTCCGGTGTTCTGGATGTTGTTAATGGTAAACCAGAAAGAACAGTGTTTCAGTCCCGCTTA
>JAPHUN010000194.1 GCA_026193435.1 Chlorobium sp. | reverse complement strand
TTTTGACGTATGCGGCTAAGGACCACCTGATGAAATTAATAGGTGTATCAGGTTGTTTTTTTTGATAAATTGGCTTCAATTTTTAAACAGGTTCATATTTACTAACAGCTGTTAGCGCGTATTCTATAATGATGTTCCATGATTTGTCGGAGCGTGAACGTCAGGTGCTCTCTATTATTATTCAGGCCTATGTCATAAATGCATCACCGGTAGGTTCACGATATATTGCAAGGAATTATAATCTTGGCCTGTCTGATGCAACCATTAGAAATGTCATGGCTGACCTTGAGGATGCGGGCTATATCAGCCAGCCGCATACCTCGGCAGGTCGTGTGCCGACAGACAAGGGTTATCGATACTATGTGGATCTTATCATGAGGGTGAAGGGTATCGATGATGAGGAGATAAACAGGATAGA
The DNA here is from genome assembly GCA_026193435.1 of Chlorobium sp. Taxonomy (GTDB): domain Bacteria; phylum Bacteroidota; class Chlorobiia; order Chlorobiales; family Chlorobiaceae; genus Prosthecochloris. Next base: position 5,012 of record JAPHUN010000194.1, on the reverse strand, counting down.
CCGTAACTTCCGGCTGCTCAAGTACGATCCGAAAGATTCAGCGGATATCCTTCAGGCGGCCGCAAAGGTTTTAGGGAGTATCTCTCAGCAGTTGAGTGTCGTTATTTCTCCGAGGCTCTCTAATGCATTGTTCGAGCGTCTTGATCTGGTGGTGTTGAGTTCATCGAGGATCATGGTTGTTCTGTCAATCCAGTCTCTTTTTGTCAGGACAATTGTCATGGAGCTCTCTCTTGAGGTGTCCCGTCAGCAGATTGATAACGTTATCGAACTGCTTAACCAGAGGCTTTCAGGGTTGACGCTTCGTGAAATCCGTAACTCCATCAGCCGTCGTCTGGCCGACTGTGATAAGGACAGGGAGCTTTTGAACATGATTGTCGGGTCGGCAGACAATCTTTTTGACGATACACCGGTTCTTGAACGGCTCTACATAGCAGGAGCGGAACATATCGTTAATCAGCCGGAATTTGATCAGCCGCAGAAAGTGCGGGATCTCGTGTGTATGATAGAGGACAAAAACCGCATGGTTGAGCTTCTTGAAAAAGAGGGCAGGGTAAAACCGGTGACCTCTTCGGGAATGGATGTAAGCATCTCGATAGGGAGGGAGAACAGAGCAACTACCGCTGAAGACTTTACCGTGGTGACAACACCTTACTATGTTGGCAACACCATAGGCCGTCTTGGAGTGCTTGGCCCGAAAAGAATGGATTACGAGCGCGTTGTCAGGCTCGTTAACTATATGGCTGACAGATTGTCGCACTCATTATCATAGCGTGAAATGCTATAACGGTATACTTTCAAATAAAAACAAGTGTAACTGGATTATGACAAAGAAGACGTCACATCATAAAGCAGAACAGAAAGAGAAGAGAGCAGGGGAAGAGTCCGGCAGAGAGCCTGAGGCTCTCGACCAAAAGATTGAAGAACTTGAAAATGAGCTGATCGGCGCAAGAGAGCAGACCGATAAATTGCGTGAAGAGTTGTTGCGCAAGGCGGCTGAATTTGAAAATTTCCGCAGACAAAAAGAGCGGGAAGCGCGGATGGCGGGCAGCCGCACTCTGGAAACTATCATCAGGGAACTGCTTCCGTTTGTCGATGATGTTGTTCGTATTGTCGAGCATGCTCCTGAACTGCTTGAAAAGACAGAAGATGCCCGTCCATATGTTGACGGTGCAGAGCTGCTGAAGAAAAATCTTGTCAGGTGGCTTGAGGATAAAGGGGTCACCAGAATCGATGCTTTAGGAAAGAAGATGGATGTCAACCTCCACGAAGCTGTCACGCAGGTTGAGTATCCGGATGTCGAGCCGGAAACGGTTGTTGAAGTTTTTCAGGACGGCTATGTTCTGGGTGACAGGGTTCTTCGCCACACGAAAGTTGTTGTGGCAAAATAAGACCGCAGTAGTTTATTACAAGAAACAGTTGAAATAGTTGATACGAGATGAAGAGAGATTACTATGAAGTGCTCGGGGTATCCCGATCGGTTTCCAAAGATGAGATTAAAAAAGCCTACCGTAAGCTGGCCATGAAGTACCATCCGGATAAAAATCCGGATAACAGCGAGGCTGAAGAGCATTTTAAAGAGGTGAACGAAGCCTATGAGGTTCTGAGTAATGAAGACAAGCGGCGGCGTTATGATCAGTTCGGACACGCAGGCGTAGGATCCTCAGCTTCTTCGCAGGGCGGCGCGTATGGTGCCGGCGCGGGTGATATAAACGATATTTTCAGCGCATTCAGTGACATGTTCGGCGGGGGTGCACGGGCGGGCGGTGGTTCGCCGTTCGGATTTGAAGATGTTTTCGGAGGAGGGGCCCGGCGGTCGAGGTCATCAGCCGGTGTACGGGGCAATGACCTGAAAATTCGTTTGAAACTCTCTCTGGAAGAGATTTCGAAGGGTGTTGAAAAAACGATTAAAATCAAAAAGCAGATACCGTGTGAAGTCTGTCAGGGCACAGGCTCAAAAACCGGTGAGCTCGAGACCTGTTCAACCTGTCAGGGGGCAGGAGAAGTACGTCAGGCTTCAAAAACGATGTTCGGCCAGTTTGTCAACATTACCGCCTGCCCAACCTGTGGAGGAGAGGGTAAGGTTGTAAAAGAGCGTTGTACTTCCTGTCACGGGGAAGGTATCAAACAGGGTGAAACGACGGTAAAGGTAAATATTCCTGCCGGGGTGGAAGAAGGCAACTATCTCACGTTGAGAGGACAGGGCAACGCCGGTCCGAGGGGCGGAGGTAATGGGGACCTGATCGTGGTTATCGAAGAGATGCCCCACAAGCTGTTCGTCCGCAGAGGGAATGACGTTATCTATAACCTGCCTGTCAGTTATCCTGATATGATTCTCGGGACAAAAGTAGAGGTGCCGACGCTTGATGGACGTGTGAAGCTGACTATTCCTCAGGGAACCCAGCCGAACACCATGCTGAGGATCAACGGCAAAGGCATTGGTCATCTGAAGTCACCGGGCAGGGGAGATCATCTTGTCAGGGTCAATGTCTATGTTCCGAAGGAGCTTTCCCATCGAGATAAGGAACTTCTGAAAGAGATGAAGAAATCGGATCATCTTGTTCCGGATGAAAAAACCGATCATGAGAAAAGTTTCTTTGAAAAAGCCAAGGATATATTTGGATGAGAATTCAGCAGCATCAACAGAAAAAGCCCGGTTAACCGGGCTTTTTCTGTTGATCAGTCAATCATTCAAGTTCAGCTTTCGCCTCATCGATCACCGTGGGTGTGATTTTTCCATATCCCATCTCTTCAGCGTACTCTTCAGCGGCGATTTTGATTCTGTTACGGAAAAACGAAGGTATCTGTGCAAGCAGCTCCTGAGCGTCTTCAGTCCATACAAGCTCGCTGTTTCTGTTTCGTATGGCGGATCTGTATGACTGTGTTATGTTTCTGACAAAGTCATCAATAGCCTGAATGTCGGAAAGTTCCTGGGGGGCAAACACCTTTTCGGCGAGGATTTTGTTTCTGACCAGGTGTATTTTGAGCTGAGGAAGATACATCATGGTCGCCATAGGTTCGGGACTGCCGCAGGTGAGAAAAAGAGCGATTTTTTTTCTCCTCAGATATTTTTTGATGTTACTCTGAAAAAACGAACCGAGCAGCTCAGAAGACACCAGCAGGTAATAGACCGGAGCTCCCATGATAACAACGTCAAAGTCCTGAAGAAAACTGTAGTCTGCGGTCGCCCTGCATTTTCCTTTTTCAACATACGCTCCGGTTTTCGCCAGACTTTTGCCGAGCGCATCGACAAATCTGTCGGTTGACCCGCCTGAAGAGCGTGTATCATAAAGGATAATGGCTTTCATTTGCTGGGAAGAGTTGGACATGATTTCTCTGTCAAAGGTTGTGCGGCTAAGCGCTTGGAACGCCTCAGTATGTAATGAGTTAGTATAACATATTAGATGCTAAATCTCAACAGCCGAAGAACTCATGTGATGTAATCAGAATAATTCACCAAGGGAAGAAAAAAAGTGCGTACAAGGACGGGAAACTTTTCCTTTTCTGTCATTCCCGTGCCTGAGACGGGAAATCTGAGCATCTATTTCAGGTCTTACACTGGAATCCATCCCCTTTATTTCGAGGTAAGTGAAGCACCATCAAAAAATTCAGAGCTCTTTTTAATCTTCTTTTTGACTTTTGACCTTTGACTTTCTTCGTTGATGGATGCCGGATCACCCTGTGTACTAACTTGAATATTACACAGGGCGGTATGTGCCGACCGGTATGTCTGCAACGTACTGCGGATGAATGAGAGGATTTCCTGAAGATTTTTCAGAAATAAAAAAGAGGGTGATATTCTTCACCCTCTTGTAACGATCACGTTGTACTACTGTCCGATCATACAAAATGTGCGAAGACTTCGAGAAGATCCACGACTCTTGTGGAGTAACCGAGCTCATTGTCGTACCAGCCGACTACCTTTACCATGTTGCCTGTCGCCATAGTGAGCTGCGAATCGAGGATACATGAATTCGGGTTTCCAACGATATCGATTGATACCAGGGGATCGGTGCAGAACTCAAGAACGCCTCTCATGTTTCCTTCCGCTGCCTTCTGCATCGCGGCGTTGACTTCTTCTTTGGTGGTAGGCTTTTTCAGGATAACTGTCAGATCTGTTACAGAGCCGTCCGGAATGGGAACGCGCATTGCCATTCCGTCAAGTCTGCCGACCAGTTCAGGAATAACAAGTCCTATGGCTTTTGCCGCGCCTGTGCTTGTGGGTATGATTGAGGACGATGCAGTTCTTGACCGGCGCAGATCTTTATGAGGGAGATCGAGAATTCGCTGATCATTGGTGAAGGCGTGCACGGTGGTCATATACCCTTTTTCAATACCGAAGTTATCTTCGAGTACTTTGGCCATAGGCGCAAGGCAGTTTGTCGTGCAGCTTGCGTTTGAGATGATTTCCTCATCGCCTGTGATGGTGTCATCGTTCACACCGAGTACGATCGTGGCATCAACGTCATCTTTGGCAGGAGCTGAAATAATGACTTTTTTCGCTCCGGCGGCGATGTGCTTTGCCGCACCCTCTCTGCTTGTGAAAATGCCGGTTGATTCCACGACAAGGTCAACACCCAGTTCTTTCCAGGGGAGCTGTGCAGGATCTTTTTCCGAACAGATGATGATTTTATTTCCGTTGACAATCAGGGAACTGTCTTCGACCGCTATTTCAGCATTACAGATGCCGTGGGTTGAATCGTATTTAAGAAGATGAGCAAGTGTCTTGGCATCACACAAGTCATTAATCGCGACCAGTTCGATTTTTTCATTGTTCAAAGCCTGGCGGAATACCAGGCGTCCTATACGTCCGAATCCGTTTATTCCTACTTTTACTTTTCCCATGATAACGTTCTCAGGTTTTTTGTATTCAAAAAAATTCATGTTCAGTGCATGAAAATAAGATAACTATACTGAAATATTCAGCCTTTTTTAAGAAAACTTTCGGTTAAACGTGTTTTTAATCCGTTGAAACTGCCGTTACTCAACAGGATAATAAGGTCATCAGGTCTGAT
>JAPHUN010000335.1 GCA_026193435.1 Chlorobium sp. | reverse complement strand
GAATTATCGCCAGTACCCCGTCAATTGGTTGATATTCATACAGCAGAATTAAACCTTACATGATATGAAAATTACTGTTATTGGCGCCGGCCATGTAGGAGCAACCGCTGCACACCGCATTGCAGAACAACAACTTGCGAATACCGTAGTGCTTTTCGACATTCTCGAGGGAATTCCGCAGGGAAAAGCTCTTGACATGTATGAATCCGGACCGGTAGGACTTTTTGACACAAAAGTATACGGAACGACTGATTACAACGATACCGCCGATTCGGACATCATTCTCATCACCGCAGGCATGGCGCGTAAACCGGGAATGTCTCGCGAAGACCTTCTGATGAAAAACGCGACAATCGTCAAAGAGGTTACCGATCAGGTTGTTCGATACTCGAAAAACCCCATCATCATCATGGTTTCCAATCCTCTTGACATTATGACTCATGTAGGATACATCAGAAGCAAACTGCCGAAAGAGCGAGTACTGGGAATGGCCGGGGTGCTTGATTCCGCCCGCTTCAGGTCTTTTATTGCAGAAGAACTGAATGTCTCGATGAGGGACATCAACGCCTTCGTTCTGGGCGGACATGGTGACTCGATGGTACCGGTAGTCAAATATACGAGTGTTGCCGGCATCCCTCTGACCGAGCTCATGGCACAGGATACAATCGAGCAGCTTGTCAATAGAACCCGGAAAGGAGGGGCTGAAATTGTCAACTATCTCAAAAACGGTTCAGCCTATTATGCTCCGGCATCATCCGCGGTAGAAATGATTGATGCCATCGTCAACGATCGCAAACGCATACTCCCCTGTTCAGCGCTGCTTGACGGCCAGTACGGTATCAACAATGTCTACATAGGCGCACCGGTCAAGCTTGGAAAGAACGGCATTGAACAGATCCTTGAAATCGACCTCGATGCCCCTGAACTTGACGCACTGAGAAAATCAGCTGCGATCGTGGAAGAGAACTGCAATAATCTCGCCTCGCTGCTTGCCTGACCCTACAAAAAAAAAGAACCATAAAAAAAAGCGCCCCGAGTATACGGGACGCTTTTATTGTGAACAGGTGTCCCCCATTACACCTGTCCTACCCCACGGGCGTGAGGCATTACATAGAGATGTGCAAACAACATGCCAAAACAAACAAAGAACAAGATAAAGCGCCATTAAATAAGGAGTTAAATAAATTTGTCCTGAAAACACCAGCCTTTTCATGCCTCAGATGTGTGTCATATTGAAACACTCTCTCAATATGACATAGATCACAAAAACGCTTATACAGTATTATTTCGCCATTCATCTCATAAGAAGCGCTATATTACCTTCAGCACTGCAATGAAGAACACATAAGGCAGGAACAATGCGTATTCACGATCTTGATCCTCAGGAAAGGCCGCGAGAGCGATTCATGATTTCAGGAGTCTCCTCTCTCAGCTCGGCTGAGCTGTTGGCGCTGATTGTAAAAACCGGCACCAAAAGGAAAAACATCCTCGAAACCTGCCAGGATCTCATAGGCCGTCACGGTCTGGAAAAGCTTGCGGATCTTTCTATGAGAGAACTGCAGGAAACCGATGGTATAGGACCGGCAAAAGCGATGCAGATACAAGCGGTCTTTGAATTGCAGAAGCGCCTGCACTACAGGCGTAACACCAATAAAAAGGTACGATCTGCACGAGATGTTTTTGAATATATGTATGGACGGGTGCCTGACGAAAGCAAGGAGCACCTCTTTGTGCTTCATCTGAACACCAAAAACCAGATCATCAGCCACCACCTGATTTCCGTCGGAACGCTGAACGCGTCACTTATCCATCCAAGGGAGATCTACAAATCAGCCATACGGGAAAGTTCTCACGCGATAATTCTGGTACACAACCATCCTTCAGGAGATGTTGAACCAAGTAACGCGGATAAGCAGGTAACATCCATCCTCGAACAGGCAGGATCAATACTTCAGATCAACCTTCTTGACCACATCATAACAGGCAGAGATGCCTGGTTCAGCTTCAGAGAGCATGAACTTCTTACCTGAAAGCGGAACTCGTCAATACCTATCCGCTTCAATGATTGGGCTCGATCCTTCCTCACTCTGCAGAACAGAACCTACTACGTTCAAAGCACACTCTGATTCTCGTTTTGCTGCTTCATGGGAAGTTGCTGCGCCGATGATTGTGTCGGAACACCACCCTGCTGGCAGATTTCACAGACATTCTTTGCCTGCATTCCTTTCTGTGTCTGGTCGATCTCAAACTCCACTTCCGCGTCCTGATTCAGGACCTTGAAACTCTGTTCGGAAACAATCGCCGAGAAATGGACAAAAATATCTTCTCCTCCATCAGGATTGACAATAAATCCATATCCCTTTTTGCCGTCGAACCATTTAACTTTACTTTTCCTTGACATAACAACATCCCCTGGGGAGGGGCACCAATTATATGTTCAATCAACTGCAACAAACACCTTTCTATCATAAAAATATACTTTAATAAAGAAAGTACAGCAAAATCTCAGGATTTTTCTTCAAATTAATTTCCACTTTTTTCTCCGAAAAGCATTGAAAATGCGTCCAGACACCTTCAAAAGCAACAGGAACGCAAAAAAACAGATCAACAATCATGACAGATGTTATCATACTTACCGGAGCAGGCAAAGGTATCGGAAAGGCGAT
>JAPHUN010000298.1 GCA_026193435.1 Chlorobium sp. | reverse complement strand
GGATTACCTTTACTCTCTCCAACCACGATGTGCTCAAAGCCCGAACAGAAAGGCACCGGATTGTTTTGATAATAGTTGGTATAAACATCGAACCACAGTTTTTTAACCACCGTCCGAAATTCCGACAGAGAGACATTCGCTCCGAGATCATCGTTGATATAACCGAAGGCCAGTTGCATGACCGGCGTGTCCTCTATTTCGTCTAAGAAAATCTCAATTTCTTCATCTTCCACGACATTGTCGCCCAGATGATCTTCCGATAGGCGGGCGTTAAACACGTAGTTGTTCATCAGGTCCTTCAGGGCGAGATAGGTTCTTCCCTGCAGCTTTTCAGCGTTGAAATCGGCGATCAATGGATTGGGTGCATCATCAGAGCTGGTGGAAGAGAGCTCATTTTGCTCGTCGAGTTTAATGTCTGCGTCCAGATTGAGCCATTGGCCATCAAGGCCACGTGCAGTTACCGTACAACCGTTATTGTCCGGCTGGATATCGAGATTCCATAACTCCTGATAAATATTGCGCGACATGATTTTTTTCTATTGACAGTTGTTAAACACTACTCAAGGTAGCTCCGAAGGAGGTCGTTTTTTCCTGAAAACATATATCGCTCCCGAGTCGGTATTTTTCCTGTACTCTTTTTTATTGAAATCGGCGTAAAGACCGACCGGCTGAAATCCTGCTGATGAGTGATGCTTCAGGTAGTCATCGCTTCGCAGGGGATAGAGAGGAAGGCGCTCGTCGAAGAGGAGCTTGTCTTCTGACTTCATGAAGGTGTGAAATGTTACCTGCTTTTCGGATATGTCCTCATATTCGCGGTGAAACGTGATGTTTGCCTCTGCCAAGGGCTTGACAGGAAAGGTATACCGTGTGAGGGTCAGGAGGTAATCCCAGTTTACAATCTGAAAGATCCAGTGTCCTCCAGGATGAAGCAGTTTGCTGATTACCGGTAAAAGTGTGCGTAGTTGCCCAGGGGTGATATGGGCAAGTACGTTGCCGATTGAATAGATGGTGTCAAACTTTTCCGAGAGGGTTTCGAGACGGTTCAGATCCATGCACTCGAATCGGGCATCGGGATACCTGCTTCGGGCGGCATCAATCATTTTTTCATCGAGGTCTACACCTGTCGCGCTGAATCTTTCCTGCTGAAATCTTCCGCAGTAATGACCGGGGCCGCAGCCGAGGTCAAGAATGGCGCTGCCTTTTTCCGGGAAATGATCTCGCAGAAAACCGATAACCTCTTCCCGCAGTGGAAAAGCCTCTTCATAGTATCCGGAAAATGCAGAGTACAGGGACATTGTTTTGGTGTTACATTTCGCTGCCTTTCAATTTCTCATCACGAAGCTCTTTCAGTCCGTCCTGTATGAGAGCGAAGATCACAACCCATGCGATGACACCCAGAAAGAGGTATTTGCCATAAAACGGTATATGCAGAGGGCTGTTCCAGAGCATGTGCAAGATAACCACTATGCCGAAAATTCTCAGGAAACGCGCGTCTCTCACCATTGAAAACGAAAACCTGTCTGCCCCTTTTACTCTCCAGAGCGCGGCACCGCACATGGCTGTCCAGGCTATGTGGGCGAACGGGGATAACATGCCCCGTACCATGATCATATCTTTCATCAGGTCTGTGTTAAAAAGGCCCAGTCGCAATGCATAACCGGCAGATTCGAAAGCGGCAAATCCGGTGCCTACAGCCGCTCCGAACAGGAGTCCGTTGAGGCGGTAACGGTATTTGGCAATGCTTGTTACGGTTAGCAGTGCCAGGAGCTTTGCCGGTTCCTCCACAAGGCCGGCGACCGATGCGCCAAGCCAGTTTAATCTGAGTCCGTCGGTCACTTGAAACAGGATCAGTGAAGTGATGAGAGAAAGAATGCCGCCAAGAAAAATAAGGCGGATTATCTGATAGAGGGAAATATTCTTGCGAACATTGACTTCAAAAAAGAATATCAGCGTTGAAACGGGCACGGCAAACGAGCCGACAATGATGAGCCCGGGAATAAGATTGACGTTTCTGAACTCATTCCATCCCGCGAGGAAAAGCATATAGATGAGCAAGGCTCCCAGAAACGTTTTGAAGAACACCCAGGGTTTAGGCCAGGCGGTCTCTACATCATCGATGGACGGGGTGGTGCTGGAGGCCCCTACAGTGAAGTATTCTTCTATTTCTTCACGGTTGTGTTTTCTCAATACCTCTGAAAACAGCTCTTTCAGGCTGAAGCCTTCAAGCTTTTCGACTCCTGCAAGGTCGGTGAGATGGTTGCCGAGTTTTGATGCAATGCGTTGCGCCTCGCTGGTTTTTTCCTGCGCATGCTTCGCATCAGAAGAGTTTCCGGAAGGGGTTTCAGTTGCAGAATGACCCGCCGTAAAGATGGTTTTACATGAAGGACATTGGACATCCTGCCCCTGAAAACTTTCATCACTCTTGAATTGTTGATGACATTCCGGGCAGTTGAGGGTTATAATAGCCATCGTTTCGCTGCATTATGTTGCTGTTGCCACCCGCTTCAGTGAGTTTCTTTTTTTGCCGATCTCATGATAAGAGTAATTCACGTACCCTTTAGCTATAGTATAACAAATAGCAGTCAGCGGAATTTTGAAAACGTGTCGTTATGAAAAAATATTATCACGCAGCTCTCGCTACAGCCGCCACCTGTTGTTTTTTTGCTTTTCTTGCGGCCTGCAGCGGGAATTATGGCATAAGCGCTTATCATTTTTTGCGTTATGAGATGAAGAGTGTGGAGAAGGTCTATGAGAAAGATGACAGTGGTGGTGAGAACGCAACCTATTG
>JAPHUN010000230.1 GCA_026193435.1 Chlorobium sp. | reverse complement strand
TAGGTGAAGATAGTCAAGGCCCTCAGGATAAAAAGTCAACAGCATAAAAACGTGACGAGTGACCTATCACCAAATAAAACCTATCTCCTCAACCTCCTTACCTAACACGTAGCACCTAACACATAACACACATTCCACACTCATTGCTCATTGCTCAGTACATTTCCTTCCTATTCCGCCACACCGGCTGACGGGGAAAGGGTCCAGTCGTCTATGTTGTAGAATGTACTGAGGATATTCAGCTCCTCACCTTCGATCCTGCGGTTAAATCCCTGCGTTTCCTTAATCCAGTATAAAAATGTCGTCGGCTGATCGCGGTGCAGAATTTCCTGATACTCAATCCAGTACGGTCTTGCATCCAGTGGATTCATTTGACCTTTTGCCAGTTCGCAAAGGGTATCGATTCTCGAATTCTGATAACCGGTAAAATTAAAACGGCTTTTTTCAAGATCTGAGCCCCATCCGTCAAGAGGATCTATTTCCAGCCCTATCGACCATCCTGCCATCCATGCCTCAATTTTACGAAGCCGCAGGTTTTCAAAAAACACATTTGATTCCTGAACATCCAGTTGACAGTCAATTCCGATCTCCCTGAGATTCTGCTGAATAATGACACTGGCGAAATTCCTCCGGGCATTGCCTGCATTGGTATACAGCACAAAACTGAACTTTCTGCCATTTTTCTCTCGAATACCGTCCGGGCCCGGGAACCACCCTTCTTCTTCGAGAATCCTGACCGCCTCTGACGGATCATAGGGGTAGGGTGTAACAGAATCATTGTACGCCCATTTCAGCGAAGGAGATATATCGGTGCTGGCTACCTCACCGTACTCTCCGAGATAACCGTCGAGAATTGATTGCCGGTCAATAGCAAGCGTCAGTGCCCGGCGAACATTCTTTGATCCGAAAAGAGGATGCGGCCTGATAGTACCGTCACGCTCATAGGACGCCTGGTCGATATTCGACCATCCGATATAATCATAGACACGCAGTCCGACTGACTTGATCTCCAGACCGGCTCTGGCGCGCTCAAGGCCGGCAAAGTCTTCCGGTTTTATATTTTCTACAACATCGACAGCTCCAGTCTGAAGCTGCGCCAGACGTACCGTATAGTCAGGCACTATCCTGAACATGATACGCGCGATATCACCAGGTTTGGGCAGAGTACACGAAGGGTTTGAAGCAAGAACAATCTGCTGCTGCTTCAACCACTCCTGAAGAACATAAGGACCTGCGCCCAGCGGTTTCTGATTGAGCGGAGAATGCCGGAACTCTTCGAGCGCCACATTTTCCCATTTGTGTTTCGGAAGTGGCGTCAGAGAGGTATGAAACAGCGCAAGCTGTTCAGGGACCGCTTTATAGAAGTTGAACACGAGCGTTGTGTCATCAGGTGCTTCAATTGCCTTCTCGAAATCAATTTCACCTGTATCCGCTCCCACAAGCTCAGCAAGATACTGTTGCCGGGGGCTTGCGATAAGAGGATTGCCATAGAGCTCGTAGGTGAATTTAAAATCATGAGCTGTAATTGGTGTACCGTCATTCCATTTCGCGTCGTTTCTGAGTATATAGGTGATGGAACGGTAATCGTCTCCCATTTTCCATGTTTTTGCCAACGCTCCACCCGGCTTTTTCCTGATGGATTTCCCTGTCGATACCCTCAACTTTTTTTCAAGAGCGACAAAATTCAAGAGGCCTGAAGTCGTGTCGAACTCGCTTTCCAGAAGACCCGGATAGAGAAGACCGTAGACATTGCTGGATGTTACCGAAGCGCCGATCACGGGATTGAGATAGTTGGCGTCACCAAGCATAGCGATCACCAGCGTTGAATCGCCTGCCGATCCGCCGGATGAAAAGCGGTCGGATGAACAGCCTGAAAGCGTAACGACTATCAGCATAAAAACAATCAGCACGCTTTTCAGGCCGACATGATCATGTAAAAAAAAACCAGCCGGTCCGGACTTTTCAGGACACACCGGAGCAGTTGAGGATTCAGACAAAAAGCCGGCAAAGCACGGCTGCGTGGCCGGTTGTTTGTCGGGAACTCCTTTACTATTCATAGTCTTTGGTTAAATAGTTGCTGCCGAATCTTGTCGTCATCATTGCCTCGTCATCAATGCTTGTTTTAATCCTTTCCTCAAGAGCCTCTGCCGCCACGTATCCTGAATATTGCTTTAAAAGATAGTTCAGAGCCACAACTTCGATGATAACCGTAATATTTTTGCCAGGATTGATCGGCAGCTGGATAAGCGGCACCTCTACCCCGAGAATTTTTGTTGTTTTGGTATCAAGGCCCAGACGCTCGTAATCCATATCCTCGTTCCACTCCATCAGCTCAACCACCACCTGAACAACCTTTTTTTCCCTGATCGCCCGTATGCCGAACGCTGCCTTGACATCAACCACGCCAAGACCGCGAATCTCCATAAAATGGCCGATAACATGATTCCCGGAGGCAATCAGTGTTTTTTCACCTTTCCGGTTAATGACCACGGCATCGTCTGCAACCAGTCGATGCCCTCTTTCTACAAGGTCGAGAGCAACTTCCGACTTACCGAGACCGCTTTTACCGACAAGCAGCACTCCTACCCCGTAAACATCAACCATGGATCCGTGATATTGCTGATACACCGAAAATCTGTCAACCAGAAAATCAGTGATCAGAAAAATGGTTCTGGTCGAAGAGTTTCTGGTAATAAAAGCAGGAATACCCGCCTCTGTGGCCATATCGAGAAGAACCGGATCAAGCTTGTTATTACTGGTGATGATAATACAGGGCACTTTATACTTGACAATGTTCTCAAAAGCCATCTTCCTTGTCTTGTCGTCAAGATGATTGAGAAAACGCATCTCCGTGTTTCCAAGGATCTGAACTCTTTTGTAGGTAAACAGATTGGTAAAACCGGCCAAAGCAAGGCCGGGGCGATGAAGGTCCCTGTCACTGATTCGCCGTTTCTGCTCATCAACCTCATTGAGACGGTGCAGTTTTATATCGAGATCGTTATTGATATTGTCAAAAAAATATGCGACCGTCATCGATCGCTTCTTCAGACCTTTCTGATCAAATTTCATAGTAGTAGGACGCTAAGAGGTGTGTTCAAAGTAGAACAGGGCCGGAGTTCCGGCCCTGTCACACGTTACATTACCTGTGATCAAGCAGTTTTTCCTTATGCTTCCTCAACTGCCTGCCCATTGCGTCCACACAACTGTCAATTGCTTGCTCATACGTTGAAGCCCCTTCCTTGGCAACGAGAATATTCTGTGGAATATGCACCGTTAATTCAGCAATCTTGTTTTTCTCATAATCGTTTTTCTGATGATCAAGAATCACATGGGTATTGACAATACCCGAAAATATCTTGCCTAATGCCTGGACGGCATCACGGGCATACTGTTCTATGTCACGATGATTATTGGTATGTCGTATGGTAACCTGTACGTTTACCGCTTCACTAACTTCAGCCTTTGTCATGGGCAAACTCCTTATTTAATGAGTATGAAAAAAAGAAAAGAACATTCGAGAATTTCTGGTTCCGTCGATGTTCATGCCCTGGGATGAGCTTTATCATAGACTTCCCTGACCCTTCCGAAAGTGACATGTGTGTATATTTCCGTCGTGGTCAGATTGGCGTGACCCAGCATCTCGCTTACACTTTTCAGATCGGCACCGTTATTGAGCATATGTGTTGCAAAACTATGACGCAGAGCATGCGGATTTTTATATTTAAGTTCCGTGACGGCGGACAGATATTTCTTTGTAAGCCGTTGAACAAGAACCGGATAAATACCGGTACCTTTTTTTGTTACAAAGACATATGCAGCAACTGAAACCTCTTCTTTTTTCATTCTAAAGAAGTTTCGTTTGACTTCAAAATAATTTTTCAGCGCCTCAACCGCATATGATCCAAGGGGCAGAACACGCTGCTTATTCCCCTTGCCGTTTATTTTCATGAAACCCTGCTCGATATTGACCTGTTGGCGTTCAAGAAGAACGACCTCCGATATACGCAGTCCACACCCATAGAGCAGCTCAAGAATAGCCCTGTCACGCGAATACGTGAACTCGTCTTCATGCCGGTTATTTTTGCTCGATCCGGAAAGATGCTGTGGAGCGGCAAGAATGCGGTCAAAAAGAGTTTCCGTCTGTTCTTCGTTTAGAAAACCCGGCACGGTTTTGCTGAAACGTGGTGTGACAACCTGAGCGGGAACGGAGACTTTTATGCGGCCGGTTTCAAGGAGATAGTTGTAGAAACTTTTTACCGATGCCAGCTTCCTTGCTATCGACTTAGGCTGCAAGCCTTTCTTGAGAAGAAAACCCAGAAAAAGCCGCATATCGATACGTGTGACCAACCCGGGATCAGCCGCCTTTTCTCCTCCATACTGAAGAGAAAGAAACTCATAAAACTGGGTAATGTCCTTACTGTACGCCTTACAGGTATGTTCCGAATATTTTCTTTGTGCTCTCATATATTCCACAAACTCGCCGAGAGCATAATATTCAGACAGTGTTTCTGATGGGCCTTGAATTTCCTTCATAGTCTGCTTTACAGATGTACGGCTATCAGTTCATTCATGTTTCTGATATAATACAATGTAACACCCCTCAGAAGAAAATAATTCATGCAGGGAACAACCGTCCCTTCAGCAAGCGTGTCCTGATACAACAGCTTTCCGTCACAGAAAGCTCGTATACCGGCATCAAACCCTTTTCCGCGCTTGGACTTTTCGTGAGATACTGAAACAAGGATTCCATGATGTTCAATATATTCCCGAACGATCGAACCTGAACGTCCGGCATTTGAGGAATCATCATTTCCGATAGCCATTTCCCGCTCCTGGTCCGACCGGGGAAGCAGAACATTTTGCATTTCCGCGTCATCCTGTGCTTCGGCACGCAAGGCATTGGCTCGTCGGGCGTCCTGTCCGATCACCTCTATAACCTCTCCTCTCAGTGCGTCAAGAAGCATATAGTTTCTTTCCGGAAAACCTGCAAATGAGCCTGCCGAATAGACAAGCATGCCCTCTTCGAGATGCGCGACAAAAGCAACTTCAGGCCTTGCCCATGTGACACAACCCTTGAGCGGATCTACAGCCCACAAACCTGCATGCTCCGGACTATCGCTCTGATAGCCGTGAATATAGAAAAGATTGCCCCTGGTTGTCTCAAGACCGGTCATGCGATCCTCAGGATTTGTCGCATGATCGCCTGTGTTAAGCGTAAAATCCCTGAGAATTTCTTTTCCCGAACGGAGCGAAAGACACGTGAAAGAAGCTGCCATTTCCCCTGTGAAACGATTCTCACAAACAACAAGGTCAGGTTCCAGAAACATTATTTTCCAGAGCAATGCTCCGTTATCAGGAGTAAAGCCCCAAAGTCTTCCGGCTTTCTCAGTCATCTTCACTCCGGAATTTTGACAGCCTGTAGATAGTGAGCGAGATGCTATGGTCTCCCCTCAGATAATTTCTCGCATAACTTTTCACGGAAAAACCGTTCTCAAGCACAAGATCAAGAAACTGCTGTGCGACTCTTCTTCTCGGATCAGCAATATAGGCATATCCGTCAGGCTTGAGCAGGCTTTCCACAGCGTTCACGATCG
>JAPHUN010000262.1 GCA_026193435.1 Chlorobium sp. | reverse complement strand
GGAAAGCAGTCCTGTGGTCACACCGGGATAGGCGTTCTGTTCCTGTATGAGCGTCTGTTTACCAAGCAGCTGTGCGGCAAGAAGCAGAGGAGCGCTGACAAAACCGCCTGTTCCGACAACAACGTCCGGCTTTTCCCTCCTGATGAGAACGGCCGCTTTCCATACCGATGCAACAAAATCCTTGATCGCGCCCGCATTAACCAGAAAATCCGCCGGAGAGAATCCCCTTGTGAAACCCCTGACCCTGAAGGTAAGCAGCCGATACCCGAGCCGGGGGACTTCTGTCGCCTCGATACCATTCCGGGTACCTGCAAAAGAGATCTCCGTCCCCGGCACCATTTTCAGCAGCTCTTCAGCCATTGCCACCGCCGGATAGAGATGCCCTCCTGTTCCTCCTCCTGCAAAAAATACTTTCATCCATTCCCTCCGGTGATCGACATTTCAGCTTCAGCTCCGGCAACGACATCTCTTTTCCTGGATATGTTGATCAGTATCCCTACGCCCAATGAATTAAAGAGCAGCGCTGTCCCCCCGTAACTGATAAATGGAAGCGCAACTCCTGTTGTCGGCAGCACGTTGCTTGCCACGGCAATATTGATCAACGCATAGAGAGTAATGGCGATAGTAATGCCAAGCGCGACAAAGCGGCCAAAACCGTCAGCGGCATTTTTGGCGATAACCAGGCCGCAGACAAAGAAGGCGACAAAAAGAAAGAGAACAGCGACCGATCCTATAAAGCCGAATTCCTCGCCGATTATCACAAACACAAAATCATTGTAGGAGAGCGGCAGAAAAAGCTCCCGCTGCTTGCTTGCGCCGATTCCAAGCCCGAACAGCCCTCCGTTTCCCAGACCGATAAGCGCCTGACGCACCTGATAGGACAGCAGCTGATCATCTCCTCCATTGAAAAACGATAACAGGCGCGCGACCCGGTAGGGCTGTGCGATCGCAAAGACACCCGCCAGGGGAATCAACGGAATCGCTGTAACCAGCAGATGTTTGATCCTGACCCCTCCAAGAAACATCATTGAAAAACCTATGACCGCCACAAGAGAAGCCGTGCTGAAGTTCGGCGCGAAAGCGATGAGCGAAACGACGCACAGCAGCAGGGTCAGGAGAGGGTAGTAACTTTCATTAAGATCCTTGATGAAAGCCCGTTTTTCAGTGATCAGTCTGGCAAAATGAAATATCAGGGCATACTTGGCGAAATCGGATACCTGAAAATTCACTGGGCCCAGGGGAATCCAGCGGGCGGCGCCCTTGATGACACCTATAAACTTGAAAAACAGGAGCCCTGCAAGCAGTATCATACTGAAAAACAGAAGAATCTTGCTGACCTTTTTGAAATGATGATAGTCAACCAGAGAAAACATGATTACCGTACCAATTCCGAGAACGGTAAAAAACACCTGCCTCCATAAAAAATACTCGGGATTGGAAAACTTCCTCTGTGCCCACCCGGCGCCACTGCTGTAAACGACAACAACGCCGATACACATGAGCAGCACGACAATCAGCAGCAGAATCTTTCCTGCCGCGCTGTTAGCCTCGGCAGGCTTGCCGGCTGAAAGACCCTCCGGGGGCATGTTCCAGCTAAAGTCCGCCTCTCTCTGTTTCATGATAGCATCCCCTCTACCTGTTTCTTGAACCGCATCCCCCTTTCCTCAAAACTCTCGAACATGTCAAAGCTTGAACACCCGGGGGAAAAAAGAACCGTCTCTCCTGTGGAGGCATACCGTTGAGCCTGCTCAACAGCCTCTTCGAGTGAGAGGGCTGGGACAACCCTGACAACAGAACTGAATGCCTCGGTAAATTTCGCTTTTGATTCACCGAAAACCACAAGAACCGATACCTTTTGACGCACTCTCTCCTCCAGATCGCTCAGATTATCGCCCTTGTCACGCCCTCCGGCTATCAGCACAAGCTTTCCCGGCGTGGCGTCAAGCGCCTGACGCAAGGCGTTCAGATTCGTTGCCTTGGAATCGTTTATCCAGTCAACACCGTGCATTGTCCTCACATACTCCTGCCGGTGCTCAACCCCGGCAAAACGCTGCAGCGCTTCCCGGATCGGAATAACATCCACTCCGGCAGCTCTTGTGGCAGCAACCGCCGCCAGAGCGTTTTCAAGATTATGACGCCCCCTGAAACTCCTTTTGAAAAGCCCGGATCCGGTGATCACCTTTTCCTCCCTGCCGTTAACGACACGTATCAGCCAGTCGCCGTCCATTGCAGCATAACACGCCCCTCCGAGAGAAGCTCTCTTCCGGTCGAGACTGAATGGAACCAGCTGCGGAACAAACGCTCCGCCACCCTCAAAATGAGCGCGAAGCGTTTCATCGTCGGCATTGTATACCAGGGTATCCTGCTTTCGCTGTTGCGCGTAAATCCTGTACTTTGCTTCGGCATACCGTTTCATGCTCCCGCCGTAACGATCAAGATGATCCGGCATAATGTTGGTGATAACCGCCACATCCGGCCTGAAAGAGCGGCACCGTTCCAGCTGGTAGCTGCTGAGTTCGACAACCGCGATATCCCCTTTTCTCATCTCCCCGACGAGGGAAGAGAAGGGAACGCCGATATTACCCGCACTGAACACCCTCTGTTCGCGACTTTTCGCGCCTGACAGGCAGATAGCCTCCACCATACTGGAGGTCGTCGTCTTGCCGTCCGTTCCCGTAATGCCGATAATGAAGGCCGGACAAAACCATGACGCTGCCTCTATTTCGCTGAACAGAGGAATAGCTTCATGTTCAAGACGCCTGATCACCGATGCGTGCGGCGGTATACCCGGACTTACAACAGAGAAATCCGCATCGAGAATCCTGTCGGTATGCCCTGCCTCTTCAAACGCGATGCCATGGTGCTCAAGAAACGCACGCTCAGCATCGCCTACAGGTTCGCGATCACTGACATAAACCGCAGCTCCACGCTGCTGAAGCATGAGCGCAGCCGCAATGCCGCTGCGTTTGGCGCCGATGATGCTGACGCGTTTACCATCTGTCGTCTCTGCGTTCACGCTCACCTCAGTTTTAAGGTCATCAGGCTGGAAAGGAAAAACAGCAGTGTAATGATCCAGAACCGTATGACAATTTTTTCCTCCGCCCACCCTTTCATCTGGTAGTGGTGGTGGAGGGGAGCCATAAGAAAAATCCTCCTCCCTTCGCCGAACCGCCATTTGGTGAATTTGAACCAGGTGACCTGCAGAGAAACCGACAAGGTCTCAAGCAGAAATGTTCCGGCAAGCACCGGAAGCAGCAGCTCTTTTTTTATAAGCAGCGCGATAACCGCTATAGCGCTGCCAAGAGCAAGCGAACCGGTATCGCCCATGAATATCTCCGCCGGATGCGAGTTGAACCAGAGAAATCCTACACAAGCCATAGCAATCGCCATACTCACCACGGCAACCTCTCCTCCTCCCGGTATGAAGGCGATATTCAGATAATCGGAATACACCGCGTTGCCGGTCAGATAGGCAAATCCACCAAGCCCGAAGACTACTATCCCGGAAGTACCAGCGGCAAGCCCGTCAAGTCCGTCAGTGAGGTTCACGGCATTGGAAACCGCGGTAATGATGAAAACAACAACCGGGATATACCACCAGCCATAGTCGATCATCAGATCTTTGAAAAAAGGGATCGTCGTCTCTGTCAACAGTACGGAAAATGCTGGATCGAAACGGGTATAGAGCCCTATGAACAGGCCAAGCGAGACCTGACCGATCAGTTTATATTTTGCCGAGAGCCCGCCCTTGATCTTCAGGACGACTTTCCGGTAGTCATCGATAAACCCGATAGCTCCCATCCATAGAATAGAGAGGAGAATCAGCCAGACGTAAGGATCGTTGAACTTTGCCCAGAGAAAGCCGGAAACAACCACCGAGAATATGATCAGCGTCCCTCCCATCGTCGGGAGCTCTTTCCTCTTCTGCCGATGCTCGGGCGGAGCTTCTTCCTTGACGGGCTCGATATATTTCGATTTCAGATACCCGATCAGTTTCGGACCCGCGAGAATGGTGATCAGAAGAGAGGTGATCGCCGCGGCACTTGCCCTGAAGGTTATATACTCTATAACGCCGAAACCCGGAGGGTCGAACAGCTCATTGATATATTGTAAAAGATAGTATAGCATAGAAAGCAGATACAGATTTATTGATCCGGTCCTGACAGGTTCAAAAGGCCTTCTGCCACTCGTTCCAGCTTCATGCCGCGTGAGCCTTTAAGAAGCAGAACGTCACCGGGACTGAGCGATTCGTGCAACAGATGCTGAAGCGCGCCGTGGTCCATGAAATGCCCGGCGCATTTCATTCCCGCCGTTCGGCAGCAGAGAGCGGCCTGTTCCCCGAAAGTGTAGAGGGCATCCAGGCCGTCGAGCGATGCTGCGTAACGGCCGATTTCCTCATGTTCAGGAGCACTCACCCCGCCAAGCTCAAGCATATCCCCGATCACCGCAACACGTTTCCCGGTAACGGGAAGTTCACACAACAGGTCAAGCGCGTTACGGACCGAATCAGGATTTGCATTATAGGTATCATTGACAATGGTTATTCCCCCGGCTCGCTGAAATTCCAGGCGTTTCCAGCCATCTTCGGGCTCCAGCCGCTCCATCCCCCCGGCGATTTCTTCCTGCGTCAATCCGAAATGAAACCCGACCGTCGCGGCGGCGACGGCATTGGAGACATTGTGACGACCCGCAAAACCAAGCGTAACCGGTACGTTTCCTGCAGATGAACAGAGCATGAACAGCGCGCGGCCCAGGTTGTCCATCCGTATATCCTCAGCCCAGAACCCCTCTCCCTCCAGCGCAATGCCGTAGCCGACTGTCGATGGGATACCGGCTGCAGCCTCAGTAAGCCGGCTGTCTTCCCTGTTGACAAACACCACTCCGCCACTCTCCTGCACATACCGGTACAGGGCGGTTTCGGCATCCGCCACCCCGTCCAGATCCCGCAAAAACTCAAGATGCTCATGACCGATATTGGTCAACAGCCCATGTGTCGGCGCAGCTATCTCTGCAAGCAGCTCCATCTCGCCCGGATGGTTTATGCCCATTTCCACCACAGCCACTTCGTGTTTCTCACGAAGACCGAAAAGCGTCAGAGGAACCCCGAGATGGTTATTGAAATTTCCCTCACTCATGTGCACACGGTAACGACCCCTGAGAACTGACGCAGTCATCTCCTTGGTCGTCGTCTTGCCGTTGCTTCCGCCGATCCCGATCACCGGGATGGCAAAATTCAACCGGTAGAGAGCGGCAAGCCGCTGCATTGCCTCCGTGGTATCGACCGTCACCAGATAACGAGCCCCTGCTTCATGCGCTGACGAACCCTGGCGAGTATACCACTCCCTGCTTACAATTGCACAGGCGGCTCCATTTTCAAATGCCTGCCGAACAAAATAATGACCATCCGTCTGCTCACCTTTCAGGGCGACAAATATCTCTCCTCCCGTGATCTCCCGGGAATCGATCACCACCGTGGGCTCCTGAAAAATCACCGGATCATCCGGGGCAAACCCCGAGAGTCTCCCGGATTTTTCAAAATCATCTCTCTGCAGACAGGCTTTCATCGTTTCGTGTTGCTCCTTCTTTTTCAATGAGTACTTCTCGCAAGTATAGCTTCTTCTGTTGTTTCCCGATCGGAAAAAAAGCTGCTGGTACCTGCTTTCTCCTGACAGGTTTCATGGCCTTTTCCTGCGACAAGCAGTATATCCCCTTCTTTCAGCAGGTTAACACCGCAATGTATCGCTTCGGCCCGGTCACAAAATCGCATATAGCCCGTAGAAACAATCCCTTCAGCGATATCGTCCAGAATGCTTTCCGGATTTTCATCTCTCGGATTATCCGAAGTAATGATAAGCCTGTCCGCCCCTCTGGAGGCGATCCGGCCCATGACAGATCGCTTCTCATGGTCACGGTTCCCCCCGCATCCGAACACCACGATCACCTCACCCTCTTCCGGCTTGAGCTCGTTGAGCGTTCCAATCACTTTTTCAAGAGCATCAGGCGTATGAGCATAGTCCACGACAGCAAAGAAATCACCGGCAGCATCCCTGACAATCTCCATCCGTCCTTCCACAGGCGACGATGTCGACAGGCTGCGGAGAACTGCTTCAGGTTCAAGCCCCAGAGCGACACCCGACGCGAACACCTCCAGCAGATTCATCACATTGAACAGCCCCGTAAGTCTGAAAAGCACTTCATAACTCCTGCCATCCGCATCTACTGCAACCCGGGTAGCCTGCAACCCTGCCTCAAGAAGCGTCGCCCTGAACGCTTTTCCCTCACTGCAGGCAAAATGACTGTCGCCGACCGTACAGCAATAGAGCCTGGCCTTTCCCCTGTTTTCCGCCATAAACCCGGCCCTGGGATCATCTGCGTTGACAACGACAAATCCCTCAGGCAAAACAGCGCCGAACAACAGTTGCTTGGCCGAGGCATACGCTTCCATCGTATGATGAAAATCAAGATGATCCTGTGTAAGGTTCGTATACACCGCCCCTGAAAAAACAATCCCGAATGTTCGCTGCAGTACAAGCGCATGAGAAGAAACCTCCATCACCACCGCCCTGCAACCCCTTTCAGCCATGATTGAAAAAAGACGATGCAGTTCTTCCGCTTCGGGAGTCGTCCTCTCGAGGGGAATCTTCTCATCCCCTGCCAATGCAAGCCCTGTACCGATATATCCCGTTCTGATCCCGCAGTCGTTCATCATCCCGGCCATCAGGCGCGCCGTCGTGGTTTTCCCGTTCGTTCCGGTAACCCCGATAATGCTGAGCCTGTCCGAGATATCCCCGTAGAACGCCTTTGCGATCTGTGCCATCGCCCTCCTTGCATCCGGCACGAGAATAAACAGAACCCTTTCAGCAGGGGTTTCCGGAAGCTCTTCGCAGACCACCGCCTTCGACCCAAGGGAGACAGCGTCACCGATAAATTCGTGCCCGTCGGTCACGAAACCCCGCACCGCGACAAATAACGTATCTTTCGAAGCTTTTCGTGAGTCGGATGTAATGTTCCCGATCCGCATTTCAGGATGCATGCCGCCTTCAACGGCAGAAACATCGAGTCGTTCCAACAACCTCTTCAACGGTACCATTATTGACCTCTCATTGCGCCTGCGTAATTGATTTCCCACCGACAGCCCTTCCAAGAGTAACCTTCACCGGTGAACCTTCCGCAAGCATGGTTCCGGAAGCAACCTCCTGAGCGGCAACAGAATCTTTCAAACTCCCTTCATATTCCATAACAAGTCCTGTCCACTCCAGAAGACGTCTTGCATCCTTCCCGGGCAATCCGCCAAGTTCCGGTACAGCGACAGCCTGAAGACGATCAAGAGCCTCTTTCCCGGAAGAGACGATCGCCAACTCCTTTTTCAGCTTCTCGGATGAAAAGATCATCCTCTGTCCGATACGCGAAAATACCGGTGCCGCAACCGTGCTCGCGTAGTAAGCCTTTTTCGGTTCATCCACCACGACAAGCATCGCGATTCTTGGCTTTTCAGCCGGATAGAACCCTACAAATGAAGCGACGTAGGCCCTTTCATGATATGATCCGTTTTTCAGTTTCTGCGCTGTTCCGGTTTTCCCTGCGACCGATACGCCGGGTATAGCCGCAGAAATGCCTGTCCCCTCGACAACAATCGGCTCCAGATAGTGCGTTCTCAGATAGTGAGCGGTTTCAGTTTTTATGACCCTGCGCACCTTTTCAGGCTTCGATTCGCTGACAACATTCCCCGCAGCATCGAGCATACGGCTCACAATATAGGGACGCATCATCACGCCGTCATTGGCTACCGCGGCATATGCCTGCAAAACCTGCAGCGGCGTAGCCGTAAACGCATAACCATATCCCATCCAGGGAAGGGTGGTTTTGTCCCAGGCCTCAGGGTTCCGCAAAAGACCCGGAGCCTCACCGATAAGATCTATGCCGGTTTTTTCACCGAAACCGAACCGTTTGATATACCCGTAAAAGGTATCCGGGCCGAGTTCAAGAGCTGTTTTTGCCGCAACAATATTACTTGAATGCACCATCGCGTCACGAAAAGTCATGCGTTCGAACTTTTCATGGTCCCTGATGACCCGGCGGTTATAGACAAACACACCGTTATGCGCGTCGAGAGAGTCTTCCGCCGCCCGGCCCAACACCTCTGTCGCCGCTGCGGCCGTAACGATCTTGATGGTTGAGCCCGGCTCAAACGCATCGGTTATACCCCTGTTCCGGGCTTTATCAGGACGATAGTTGCGGCGGTTGTTCATGTCGAACAAAGGATAATTCGCCATGGCCAGTATTTCGCCGGTTGTGACATCCATTGCGATACCTATAGCGGCTTTTGCATCGAACTCCTCGACGGATTTCCGAAGTTCATCCTCAAAAATCGCCTGAGCATCCGAATCAATCGTCAACTGGATGTTCAGCCCCGCAAGCGCGTCAATCTGCTCTTCTCCAGCCGCAAGAAAACGCTCTCCGGTTGCAGAACGCTGATAGACCTTGATCCCTTCGTTTCCTTTCAGCTCCAAATCATATTTTTTTTCCAGACCGCTTATACCCTGATTATCCCTGTCCGTGAGCCCGATCACCTGAGAAGCGATATTGAGATAGTACCGCTGCTGCTCTTTCTCGAAACCGACTCCCGGAACATTCTTCTCCATCAGTTCCAAAGCATCCGCAACCGGCACGGAGCGTTCCATCCAGACAAAACGTTTTTTTTCCCGAAGCTTTCTGCTGTAATCACGTTTATTTTTTCCAAAATACCGGGCAAACATTTCAGCCACCTCGGAAGAACGGTTGACCGTGTCCCTCCTTCCATCGGTCACGACCGGCGTATTTCGAACAAGAAAGGGATCAGCATGAAAAGAGATCTTCTGGACACTCTCCGCAAGGCGAAGACCTGAACGATCCAGAATCCCGCCCCGTTTAGCGACCTCGACAATCTCCCGCTCATGCTGTTTCGACGCCATGGATTTATATTTCTGGACATCGATAACCTGAACATTCAGAAGCTTGAAAACAATAGCGCCTGCCAGAACGACAAACAGAGCGGCAACGAGAAGAAGGCGCCACCCGAACGTTTTATTTACGGCCGCCTCATCCGGGCGCCCGGCATCCACCTGCCTCTTCATGATCTCAACGTGCCTCCTGTCATTCTACACTGATGGTAATCCCGGGAGTGATCCGAGTTTTCAACCCCATCTCCTCCGCCTTTCCCGATATATTGTGAATCGTTTGCAGCCGCTGCAGTTCAAGCTCAAGAGCAGCGTTTATACTGCTGCTGATACCAATACGTTCACGCAGACCTTCATTCTCTCTGGAAAGCGCGTTAATCGTGAGAAGATTGTTGATATAGACGACCAGGAGAACGGTTCCGGCAATCAGAAATGCAAATGTACGCAAGCGAAGCAGAGAACCAAAACTGAAACTCTTCTGCTCTCCGGCCTGCTTCTCTGCACCCCCGGCACTTCTGCCTCCCTCAGGAAACGGCCCTCCCGGCCAGGCTTCCCCGCGGTTGTTTTCATGACCCCCGACCCCGACAGAATCCGGCCTTTTCTGCAGGATCCTCCGGATTTTCCTTTTCGTTACGGAGAGAAACTGCTCAAGAGAAACCCGGTTGTCAGCTATCACTTTCACTCACTTCTCCCGAATACATTTTTCTTTCAATAACCCTCAGTTTCGCACTTCTTGCCCGTGGATTTTCATTGACTTCATCATCCCCGGCAATCAACGGTTTACGAGTAACAAGAGTGAATGCCGCCTTATGCAGGGGCTCTCGAAGCCCGACCCCTTTCGGCCCCCAGTCGTCTGCCGCAAGCGTTCTGAAATAGTGCTTTACCATCCTGTCCTCGATAGAGTGGTAGCTCATCACCGCCATTCTGCCCTGCGGGCTGAGGCTCGCCGCCCCTTCTTTCAGCGCCGCGTCCAATGCCCCAAGCTCATCATTCACCGCGATGCGCAATGCCTGAAAAATCCTTGAAAGAGATTTAATCTGCTGATCCGGAACGCTGACGACACTCCTGACAATAGCTGCGAGATCCTGTGTCCCTCTAATCACACCGC
>JAPHUN010000329.1 GCA_026193435.1 Chlorobium sp. | reverse complement strand
AGTGAGATTGTCGCGGGTGCTGAGGCATTGCAGGGAGAATAACCCTGTACAGACAGCTTTTTTCAGGCGCCCCGACGAATCGGGGCGCTTTTTTTTTGTATGATTTGTATCTTTCTCTACCACATAAAAGCATCAGCATGAAGGTTCTAAAATTTGGCGGCACCTCGATAGAGAATAGTGAAAGGATCAGAAATGTCCTGGGTATTATTCGCAACGCGATAAAGGATTCACCTGTTATCATTGTGGTGTCCGCTATACGAAAGGTTACAGATCTGCTCCTGGAAGCTGCGGTTGCCGCGGGAAGTGGCGATGCCGGTTACAGGGAAAGGCTTGTTACTATTGAAAATATTCACGGAGATCTTGTTCGTGATCTGATTGACCTCTCCCGCAGAAACGAGGTTCAGGAAGTTTTGACCGATGAACTCAAAGAGCTTGGTGATATACTGTATGGTGTCAGCCTTCTTCGTGACCTCTCTGACAGGAGCAAGGCGTTGATTCTGAGTTTCGGTGAACGCTTTTCAGCAAGGATTATGAGCACGTTCTTTTGTCAGGAAGGCCTTGACGCATCATATACCGATGCGAGAAAGTTGATTGTTACCGATACCAATCATTGTGATGCACGGGTTGATATGAGCGCTTCTTCGGAACTGATCAGCGCATGGTTCAAAGAGGAGCGCGGAGTGCCTGTCGTGACGGGTTATATCGGTGCCGCTCATGATGGAACGGCGACAACGCTTGGAAGGGGGGGATCGGACTACACCGCTACCATACTCGGTTCCGTCGCCGGTGCTGACGAAATCCAGATATGGACCGACGTGGATGGCTTTTTCAGCGCAGATCCTAAACGAGTCAAAGACGCCTATGTTTTGCCGTTTATCAGCTATGGCGAGGCGATGGAGCTTTCCCATTCGGGAGCCAAAGTGCTGCATCCATATTCAGTTCATCCGGCCATGAAGAAGGGGATTCCGATCACTATCAGGAATTCCTACAATCCTGACGTAGAAGGAACACGTATCTCCGCGCCTGAAGGAAGCGATACAGGCTCCGGAAAGCCGGTGACCGGCCTCAGCTCAATCAATGACGTTGTGCTGCTGAACTTTTCCGGGAGCGGCATGGTTGGAGTCCCGGGTATTGCGTCAAGGCTTTTCAGCTGCCTGGCACGTCACAAAATCAATATAATTTTTATTTCACAGGCCTCTTCAGAGCAGTCCATAAGTCTCGCCATCAATCTTGTCCAGGCGGAAAAAGCACGTCTTCTTCTCGAACAGGAGTTTGCGGCTGAACTTGCGGCGCGTCAGATAGAATCCCTGACATTCAGAAAGCATATCGCCATCATCGCTGTTGTCGGCAAGCAGATGCCGGGGCATCCGGGTGTTTCGGCCCATCTTTTCGAGACGCTCGGAAAAAACGGTATCAACGTCATAGCCGTGGCTCAGGGGGCTAATGAGATGAATATCTCGTTCGTGATTGACAGCCATGATGAAGACAAGGCGCTTCATTGTGTGCACGAGTCGTTTCTGCTCTCCCGCCGGAAGGTGCATGTTTTTATCGCGGGAACCGGAACTATCGCAAAAAGCCTTATCGGGCAGATTCGTGATCACAGCCTTACGCTGAGAAAGGAGAAGGAGATGGATGTGGTCGTAAGCGGTATGGCAAATACCCGGATGCATGTTAGCGATGATGATGGCATAGATCTGAGCCGATGGGAGAGCGGTCTGAAGCCGAGGAACGATGGAAAAACGGTGAGCGACTATGTAGACTATATCAAGTCACGGAATCTGCATAATACCATATTTGTGGACTGTACGGCAAGTGCGGAGGTTGCTGCATGCTATCCTGAGCTTCTTGCCTCGAACATCTCTGTCGTAACGGCAAACAAGCTTGGAACGGCAGGTTCATGGGAACTCTATGAGACCATATCCGGGGCGTTGCATGCCTCAAATGCCCGTTTTCTCTATGAAACCAATGTGGGCGCGGGACTTCCCATCATCAATACACTGAACGATCTGAGAAACAGCGGTGACAGGATCGTCAGGATTGAGGGAGTGCTCTCAGGGACACTGAGTTACATATTCAATGAACTTCGCAAAGGGGGGAAATTCAGTGAGATAGTCAGGAGCGCAAGAGATGCCGGCTACACTGAGCCTGACCCTCGAGAAGATCTTTCCGGTGCTGATTTTGCGAGAAAATTTCTCATTCTCGGCAGGGAACTCGGTTACAGGCTTGATTATGAGGATATCGAGTGTGAGAGCCTTGTCCCGGAATCTCTGAGGGGAGAGATGAGTGTTGAAGAGTTCATGGAAAGACTGGGCAGTATCGACGCTGAGTATCAAACCAGAATCAGTGAGGCCGCTGAAAAGGGCATGACGATTGCATACGCGGGTGAAATCAGTGAAGGTAAAGCGCGTATCGGGGTAAAAATGCTGCCTGTATCGAATCCTGTCGCGGGTTTGAACGGCACGGAAAATCTGGTGGTGTTTACCACGGACCGCTATTTGGATACGCCGCTTGTGGTCAAAGGACCGGGTGCGGGAGGAGAGGTTACCGCAGGAGGCGTGTTTGCCGATATTCTGCGCATTGCAAGCTATCTTATATAGGAGCAGGCAATGTTTGCGGAGATCATTTCCATCGGTGATGAACTGCTGACCGGCCAGAAGGTCAACACCAATGCCGGGTTTATCTGTTCGGAGCTTGCCGGTGCAGGAATCGCGGTGCAGAGGATTATTGCTTGTGCCGACAACGTTGATGCGATAAAAGAGCAGTTCAGGGAGTCATTGGAACGGGCAATGCTGGTTGTCGTTACCGGCGGGCTGGGGCCGACTCGCGACGACATGACAAAGCAGTCGGCGCAGCAGTTCCTGAACAGAGAGTTTGTTGTAGACCGGCAGACCTATGAACGTACGCTGGATCGCTATAAATTTCTCGGGAAAAAACCCGTATCGTCTCTTCGTGAGAATGCAATGGTTATCGGTGATTCGATTGTTGTCCGGAACGATGAAGGGCTTGCGCCGGGTATGATCATTGCCTGTGAGGAGCGTTTTCAGGGGCACTATCTTGTTCTCTTGCCAGGTGTGCCGCGGGAGATGAAGAGTATGATGCGTAATTCGGTTCTTCCCTACTTTTCAGGTTTGTCCGGTACGGTCATCGTTCACTCACACATAAAAACAACCGGTATCGGTGAGGCATCCCTGGCGAAGATCATCGTAGAGATAGAGAATACTCTGCCTGACGGGACATCACTTGCCTATCTTCCGCATACCGCAGGGGTCAGTCTCCGGGTCAGTTCTATCGGAACCGACAGATCTTCGGTCGAACATGATAACCGTGAAATCACCGATGCGATTGTCTCTGCGGCAAGGCATTTTGTCTACGCCACTTCCGATATATCGCTTGAAGAGCTGGTCGGCAGTTTGCTTCTGAAAGATGGCGTGACGATTGCAACCGCAGAATCCTGTACGGGAGGACTTATTGCAGGGAGATTGACCGATGTTCCCGGGTCATCGGGATATTTTGAGCAGGGTTTTGTCGTGTACAGCAACGCTTCAAAAGAGAAGAATCTCGGGGTCAGAAGAGAAACAATCGAAACCTGCGGGGCGGTGAGTGAAGAGGTTGCCGCAGAGATGGCTGAAGGATGTCTGCAGAGAAGCGGTGTGCATATGGCGGTCTCTTCTACCGGAATTGCTGGGCCGGACGGTGGAACTGAGCTGAAGCCGGCAGGCATGGTCTGTCTTGGACTTGCAATCCGGAAAGAGGGCCAACGCGTCCGCACTGAAACAGAAACGTTCGTTACACGGGGCGATCGCCTGCAAAACAAGTTGAGGTTCAGCGAAGCAGCACTGAGAATGGTCTGGAAAGCGCTCAGGAGTTGACCAGCTCAAGGTGAAAGGTGTAGCCGATTCCGTCCTGATATTTCACCGCTTCCACCTGCAGGGTATCCTTCCCGCTCATACGATAACTGCCGGAAATGGTGCCCCCTTTTTTATCCTGTCTTTTTTTCTTTTCGTTGACGGTGATGACCCCGTCGTTGATAGTCAGTGTAAGGTTGGTCCCCTCTACATCGATATCTCCACTACCCAGATAGCCATAATTGCTGCCGAAAAAAGAACCGTTTGCTGTAATAGTGTAGGTGTAGTCATCGGTAACGGTACCCCTTGCGTCAATGGTGTTGATCGGAATCGGGACTTTAAGGAAATCAGGTGTAACGGACGCAGTGACGAGCTGCCATTTTCCAATGAGTTTTTCGGATCCTGAAAGCGTTCCTTTTCCTTTTTTTGTAGAGGTTACCTGCGGAGGATCGGATGCGGCGTTGCGGTTCAGGGATGCAATACCGACAGCGCCGCTTAAGGCAACGGCAAGAAGTAGTGCAATGATCGTTCGTTTCCTGGTCATGATTTTCTCTCCGTATCATCATTGTCGTAAACTGGTCAGGCAATAATTTAGACTTAAATTGTGCAATTGTCAAGCATGTCGGAGATGCAGGGAGGTTTTCATTTTCACCCGAAAGGTGAGGGACGGTCTCACCGAAAATATATTGTAAAAGACATTTTTAAATAAACTTAGTGCCATTGAGTATTTCTTGAAACGCTCCGTTCAGGTTAGCGTGTTTTTTTCAGCGTATGTGGTTTTTGTTGTGAAGATTTTTTAGCCTAAGTTGACACGTTGATTCGAAACGGTCACGAGTTGCGATTGCATTTATTATGATCGGTTACACTACACCGATCACTGTGTTCACGTCTCAACAGTTATTCCCGTTTATGCAGAGCGGTAGAATTCGAAATGATCAACTCAGGACGCACTATGCCGAGAATTGCCAGGTTGCCCGATATTGTCGCGAACAAGATTTCAGCAGGGGAGGTTGTCCAGCGCCCTGCTTCAGTGGTGAAAGAACTGCTCGAAAATGCCATTGATGCTGGGGCGACACGTATCACTGTGGCGATAAAAGATGCGGGAAAAGAGCTTGTTCAGGTTATCGACAATGGTTCGGGCATGGATGAAGAGGATGCGCTCCGTTGTGTCGAACGGTTTGCTACCAGCAAAATTTCTGAAGCGGAGGAGCTCGATACCCTCACGACACTGGGGTTCAGGGGAGAGGCGCTGGCAAGTATCTCCACGGTCTCGCATTTCGAACTCAGGACACGCCGTGAGAATGACAACGTGGGGATTCAGCTGCGTTACGAAGGAGGTGTGCTGTCGGAGAGGGGCAAGGCGGCGTCTGAGCCGGGTACGGCGGTAAGCGTACGAAACCTTTTTTACAATGTTCCGGCCCGCAGGAAGTTTCTTAAATCAAACGCTACGGAATTCAAGCATATTTTCGAGAGCGTGAAGGCCCAGGTGCTTGCCTATCCCGAGATACAGTGGCAGATGATCAATGATGATGAAACGCTTTTCGATTTCAGAAGCTCGGACATGCACGAGCGCCTGAATTTTTTTTTCGGTGACGACTTTGCCCGGAGTCTGATAGAAGTTCACGATGATAACGATTTTCTTTCTCTGCACGGTTATGTCGGCAAGCCTTCCATGCAGAAACGCCAGAAGAATGAACAGTTCATCTATCTGAACAGGCGGGTGATCCAGAACAGGATGCTCTCACAGGCTTTGCAGCAGGCCTACGGGGAACTTCTTATAGAGCGCCATTCTCCCTTCGCGCTTCTCTTTCTTGGAATCGACGCTCAGCAGACTGACGTTAACGTTCATCCCGCAAAGCTTGAAGTGAAGTTCGAGGATGAACGCAGTGTGCGAACCATGTTTTATACTATTGTTAAACGATCTGTCAGGATGCAGGACTTCTCACCTGATGTCGGCGGTGAAGGTTTCCATGAGATGAGTGATTCTTTTTCTTCCCGGAGTTCTCAGCATAGCGATGCCAGGCTTGGCTTTCAGGCGGTTCCTTCCAGAGCGTCATCAACCGATGATCTCTACAGGGAGTTTCAGGAGAGTACGCTGAAGCGTCCGATGCCGGACAGAACGCGTGTCAGTGAACAGGAAGAGATGTTCAGTCACAGCGCCGATATTTTCTGTGAACCGGACAGGGAGCTTCGCAGCAGTGATTTCGGACAGGTTTCAGAGGAATTTGTTGACGGAGTGCGCCTGGAACCGGAAGAGAAAGATCCCAAAATCTGGCAACTGCATAACAAGTATATCATCTGTCAGATCAAGACAGGATTGATGCTTATCGATCAGCATGTCGCTCATGAACGGGTTCTCTATGAGCGTGCGGTAGATATTATGGACAACAACGTCCCGAATGCCCAGCAACTTCTTTTTCCTCAGAAAGTCGAGCTCAAGCCGTGGGAATTCGAGATCTATCTGGAGATTTGCGATGACCTCGACAGGCTTGGTTTCAATCTCGGTACACTGGGAACAAGGACCGTTATGATAGAGGGTGTTCCACAGGATGTTCGCAGCGGTTCGGAGGCCTATATCCTTCAGGACATGATTCAGGAGTATCAGCAGAATGCGTCAAAACTGAAGCTCGAGAAACGTGAAAATCTTGCTAAATCTTACTCTTGCCGGAACGCGATAATGAGCGGTCAGGCGTTGAGCCTTGAAGATATGCGCTCCCTTATTGACAGGCTGTTTGCGACGAAAATGCCGTATGTCTGTCCACATGGGCGTCCGGTAATTATACGGATCTCTCTTGACCAGCTGGACAGAATGTTCGGGCGGAAGTAGATTTGTGGTGCTTGAAGAAAAATAGTACATTTACACCCTTACCCTTGTAGCTCAGTGGATAGAGCAACAGTTTCCTAAACTGTGGGTCGGCAGTTCGAGTCTGCCCAAGGGTACCCTCGCCAAGCTGCCGTTTTGCGGCATTTTTTTTGCTCGACATACAGGTCAATTGCTGAAAAAGAGGTTGTCTCAAAAGGGCAGTCTCTCGTATTTTGAGCAGTAAATAGTTTGCAGCATCCCTCCTGGTTGTCATCCTCGGGCTTGACCCGAGGATCCATCTTTTCCTAAAACCCCTATAGATGCCGGATCACCCCGTGTAATAGTATTACACAGGGCGGCATGACTGTGTGTGGTTTTGAGCTTTTTTCTGTGGTTTGAACCAGAGGTGACAGGCGTCTGAGACGGCCTCCTTGGCATTTCTTTCAGGAACAACTGTGTTCTACTGACAATCGGCAACCCCTTCAAAATTCGGGTCGTACTGATCCCAAAGCCATTCGGAAACCATTTCCAGTTCATTATCGGGGAGCGACATCGCGGGCATAAGTCCGAAACGCTCAATAGTTTTGGAGCCGAAAACAGATTTGCCTATGGACGGTTCTTTTATGAAGGATACCATATCGGCTACCGCGCCTGATTTTTTCCCGTATCTCGCCCGGTACTGCCCGGCAATCGCGATAATTGCAGGTGCGCTTTTGGCGGGAGGTGTAAGGGAGTGGCAGGTGCTGCAACTTTTATGATAGATGGCCTCAGCTTCCTTCGCGCTAGCCAGGGCCGCTTCTTTTTTCGCTATGGCTTCGCTATTCTCATCCGCATCATT
>JAPHUN010000195.1 GCA_026193435.1 Chlorobium sp. | reverse complement strand
CAGTTCCGGGACCATACCCATGTAGATGGCAACCCTGTCTCCCGGTTGAACGCCCGCGATTTTCAGGACATTGGCGAATTTGCTGACCTGACGATGCAGTTCACCGTAGGTCAGAACACGCTGTTCGCCTTCTTCACCTTCCCAGATTATGGCGGCCTTGTTTTTTCTCCAGCTCTTTACATGCCTGTCAACGGCATTATAACAGATATTTGTCGTGCCGCCGGAAAACCATTTCGCATAAGGCGGTTTCCATTCAAGAACACTGTCCCATTTCTTTTCCCAGTGAAACTCTTCGGCTATGCCTGCCCAGTATTTTTCCGGATCTTTCTGGGCTTTAGCGTAGAGTTTGTCATACTCGTCCATTGATGAGATGCGGGCGTTTTCCGAAAATTCAGGGGGAGGAGGAAACTTTCTCTTTTCCGTAAGAACAGAACTGATTGAGTCTTGATCGGCTGGTTGTTGTTTGGATGGTTTTCTTTCCTTGGCCATTGTACCTTATTTTAGGTTAACAAAAAGGGACGTCCCCCTCACCTTAGCGGATATATGCAAAAAGTTTTATGCATTGATCATATACGAGATATGAGCTTTCGGATGGCTTTGTTCCAGAACCCTTTACAGGGATATTTTTTTGTGTTTACAGTAGTCTGAATATTATACAAAAAAAAGCAGTGAGCAGGCAAGCTGATTGTATGAAAAGAGCTGCTGTGGAGGCGCTACAGCAAGCAGTGACGCCTGCCTGCTGAGCAAAAGAATGCAGCAAAACTACTGATTACTTTGTTCATCCCGGCTTGACGACGAAATTGACCAGCCTGTCCGGAACGACAACTTCTTTTATGATCGACATTCCGTCAAGGAATTTCCGGACACTCTCTTCTTTTCGTGCACTGTCAAGCAGGATGTTTTTCGGCGAGCCTGCAGGTGCGGTGACAGTACCCCTGAGCTTGCCGTTGACCTGAACCGCGATAGTGACTTCGTTATCGGCTGCAAGTGCAGGGTCAAAAAGCGGCCAGTTTTCTTCCGTGATCGATGTGTCGTGGCCGATAGCTTCCCAGAGTTCTTCGCAGATGTGAGGAGCATAGGGTGACAGAAGAAGAAGAAGCGTTTCTACGGCAGTTCTGTTTCTGCTCCCTGATTTGTGAAGCTCATTGACAAAAACCATCATCTCGGAAATCGCTGTGTTGAACTTCAGTTGTTCGGTATGATCGGTTATTTTTTTGACGGCTTTATGCATGGTTCTTGTCAGGTGTTCCGTCAAGGGCGCTTCGTTCAGATCCGCCACGCTTCCAGGTTCAGGGTAGATAAGGCGCCAGACCCTTGAAAGGAAACGGCTGACTCCCTCGATGCCGTTCGTGTTCCATGGTTTTACCTGTTCAAGCGGTCCGAGAAACATCTCATACAGGCGAACGGCATCTGCTCCATATGAACCCAGTACCTGATCTGCCGGAATGACGTTTCCACGTGATTTGGACATTTTTTCATTGTCCTCTCCAAGTATCATGCCCTGGTTGAAGAGTTTCTGGAACGGTTCTTTTGTTGAGACAACTCCCAGATCGTAGAGCACCTTGTGCCAAAAACGGGCATAGAGGAGGTGCAGTACAGCATGTTCTGCTCCGCCTACATAAAGATCAACATTCATCCAGTACTGCTCTTTTTCCGGATCGACAGGCTTTTCGGTGTTTCCCGGGTCGATAAAGCGGAGGTAATACCAGCAGCTTCCGGCCCATTGCGGCATGGTATTGGTTTCCCTTCTGAATGATCCGTTTTCATCAGTACCGTAGAGCCATTCGGAAATATTTGCAAGAGGAGATTCTCCGGTGGTTGTCGGCTCATACGCTTCTATATCGGGCAGGGTCAGCGGAAGGTCAGATTCCGGTCTCAGCGTGCCGTCTTCATAATATTTGACCGGAAT
Source organism: Chlorobium sp. (assembly GCA_026193435.1). GTDB lineage: Bacteria > Bacteroidota > Chlorobiia > Chlorobiales > Chlorobiaceae > Prosthecochloris. The sequence continues at coordinate 4,794 of JAPHUN010000195.1, read as the reverse complement.
AGGTTCCCCCCAATAGCGCTGACGGCTGAAAATCCAGTCACGGAGTTTGTAATTAACCGTTCTTTTTCCGGTTCCTTTTTTCTCAAGCCAATCGGCCATGACGCCGAAAGAGGTTTCAAAAGGCAGTCCGTCAAGGCTGATATCGTCGTTGGAGGAATTGATGCAAACGCTTCCTTTTTCCTCGAACACAGCTTCCTCGACGTCATGCGGACTTTTTATGACCTCGACGATCGGCAGATTGAATTTTTTCGCAAACTCCCAGTCACGTCCGTCATGTGCCGGTACCGACATGATTGCGCCTGTGCCATAGCTGGTGAGGACAAAATCCGATATCCATACAGGAAGGGCCTGGCCGTTTGCCGGATTGACCGCAAATGATCCGGTGAACACGCCGGTCTTTTCTTTTTGCAGTCCGGTTCGCTCAAGCTCGGTTTTCCGTTTTGCCTGTTCGATATAGTTTTTTACCTCAATAAGGTGTTCAGCGGTGGCAAGCTTTTCTGCCATAGGATGTTCCGGAGAGATCACCAGATAGGTCGCCCCGAAAAGCGTATCGGGTCTTGTTGTGTAGACTTTCAGGCTTGTCTTGTGGCACGGAAGCTGAAAATCGATTTCAACACCTTCAGACCGTCCGATCCAGTTTCGCTGCATCTGTTTGACACTTTCCGGCCAGTCAACCAGATCAAGATCGGAGAGCAGGCGTTCGGCATAGGCGGTTATTTTCAGTACCCACTGGCGAAGGGGTTTTCGAACAACCGTGTGCCCGTCGGCGACTTTTTCAGCCACCTCTTCATTTGCGAGAACGGTTTTGAGTTCTTCGCACCAGTTGACATCGATCTCGCTTGTATAGGCAAGACCGCGGTCAAGCAGCTGAAGGAAAATCCATTGTGTCCATGCGTAGTAACCGGGATCGGTCGTGTTGATTTCACGGTTCCAATCGTAGGAGAAACCCATTCGCATCAGCGTATCCTTGAAACTGCTGACATTTTTTTCCGTGATGACCTTTGGATGTGTTCCTGTTTTTATTGCGAACTGTTCCGCCGGAAGTCCGAACGCGTCCCATCCCATTGGGTGCAGTACATTGTGTCCACGGCTTCGTTTGTATCTGGAAATGATGTCCGTTGCGGTATACCCTTCCAGATGTCCTACATGAAGGCCCGAGCCGCTCGGGTAGGGGAACATGTCGAGAACATAATATTTCGGTTTATCGACGGTCTCTTTTGTAAGAAAGGTCTGGTGTTCGTTCCAGTATGCCTGCCATTTTTTCTCTATGCTTTGAAAGTCGTAACGCATGCCTGTAGACGAATTTTTTTGATTGAAAAAAAAAGCTGTGCAGCATTCGCAGCACAGCTTTACGTTATTTCCTGCCAACTGCTGACTGAATACCGCTTACCGGTTTTGCTCCCCCTGTGCCGACGGTACGTTTTCAGATTCTGCCGGCATGTCAAGCAATGCTTTTATGGAAAGCGCGTATCGGATCTTGCCTGATCTCTGGTCTTTGCGGATGTCGATCAGTTTTACCTTTACCCGATCACCCGGTTTCAGGTGATCGCTTACCTTGGTCACCCTTTCCCTGGCGATTTCAGAAATATGTACCAGGCCGTCCGTTCTTGGCAGGATTTCAACAAACGCTCCCAGGTCCTCACGGATGTCCTTCACTTTTCCCATGTATATCGTACCGACTTCTGGTTTGGATATGAGCGTCTTGATCGTTTCAATCGCAGCAGCAGCGCTTTCGCCGTTTGGTGATGAGATGGTGACCGTTCCGTCATCGTCGACGTTGATCTGAGCGCCGGTTTCTTCGGTAATGCTTCTGATGGTTTCACCGCCTTTTCCGATAATCATACCGATAGCGTCCACGGGAACCTGAATGGTTGAGAGCTTTGGAGCGTATTGTCCGATTTCACTTCTTGGATCGGCGATGGATTCGGTCATTTTATCAAGAATGTGCAGACGTCCGTTTTTTGACTGCGCGAGAGCCTTTTCAAGAATATGATAATCCAGACCGTCGATCTTGATATCCATCTGACAGGCTGTTATCCCATCTCGCGTTCCGGCAACCTTGAAGTCCATGTCTCCAAGATGATCTTCGTTGCCGAGTATATCCGAAAGAACTGCATAGTTATCGTCTTCCTTGATAAGGCCCATGGCGATTCCTGATACCGGTTTGGTAAGTGGTACGCCTCCATCCATTGCCGCAAGCGTTGCTCCACAGACCGAGGCCATGGATGATGAGCCGTTGGATTCAAGGATTTCAGAGACGAGACGTATCGTATACGGGAATTCAGACTCGGAAGGAGCTACTTTTTTAACAGCTCTTTCTGCAAGATTGCCGTGTCCGATTTCCCTGCGTCCCACTCCTCCGACTCTGCCGGTTTCCCCTACCGAAAACGGCGGGAAATTGTAGTGCAGCATGAATCGTTTTTCAGTATCGTCGAGCAGCGTGTCGATCATCTGGGCATCTTTTTTCGTACCGAGTGTCAGTACGACGAGTGCCTGTGTTTCTCCTCTGGTGAAAAGTGCCGAGCCGTGTGCTCTCGGAATCAGGCCGAGCTCTATGCTGATAGGCCTTACCTCTTCGAGTTTCCTTCCGTCAAGGCGTTTGGCGTCATCGAGAATCATGTGTCGCATCACCTGTTTTTCAATCGCGTGTATGTGACCTGAAATGATCTGTTCATTAAGGTAGAGTGCCTTTGAAGGATCGGCTGCGATATCTTCCGCAGTTATTTCGTTTTTGTAACGGCCAAGAATCTGTTCGGTGACAGACTTGTAGATCGCCGCGGTTCTTTCCGCACGTTCTTCTTTAGCAAGCGGCATGTAGGCCAGCTCTTTCAAAAGTGCTTCACTTGCTTCTTTGATGCTTTCTTTCAGCTCATCGGGAGCATCTATTGCGAGAAAAGAGCGTTTGGGTTTGTTCACCTCGGCCGCGATCTCGTCCTGTAGAGAGCAGATTTTTTTAATGGCTTCATGGCCGAACCTGATTGCTTCGAGCATTTCAGCTTCGGATATTTCATTCATTTCGCCTTCGAGCATGCATATCGTATCGGTTGTTCCCCCGATACTGATATCGATGTCGCTTTGTGCAAGTTCATTGATATTCGGGTTGATGACAAACTCGCCGTTAATTCTTCCGACCCTCACCTCGGACATTGAATTTGCGAACGGGATGTCGGAAACCATGATCGCGGCTGATGCAGCGATTCCTCCAAGCACGTCTGCATCGTTGAGCTGATCGGACGAAATAACCGAAATGATTATCTGTGTATCCTGATAGTAGCCATTGGGGAAGAGAGGACGGAGGGCCCTGTCGATAAGGCGTGCGGAAAGAATCTCTTTTTCCGAGGGCCTGCTTTCGCGTTTGATGAATCCGCCCGGGAACTTACCTGCAGCGTAATACTTTTCACGGTACTCAACCTGAAGCGGGAAAAAATCCTGATTTGGAGAGGGTGGTGTTCTGCTCGATACTACAGTTGCAATAACCATGGTATCGCCCATACGGACGATTGTTGCTCCGTCGGCCTGCTTTGCCATCTTGCCGGTTTCAATAGTGATTACTTTCCCGTCTCCCAGATAGATCTCTTTTCTTATAAACATGGAATGGACATCAGTTGTTAGTGAATAAAAAAACTTACGCTCAATTCTTGCAATCGGGCCGGTATACAACAATCGGTAGCCAATTAAAAAAACAATTTTTCAATATACGATAAATTAAAAATTAGTTGAGGGCTTATTATCCATCCTGCTGTGGCACTCTCAGCGCTCCATTATCGATAAGCCGCGTTGAACCGATTTTCACAGCAAGCAGAAGCAGATAGTTTATATCAGGCTTCATGATAGCTGTTTCCTTGAAGTTGCTTTCGTCTACAATGGTTGCATAGTCGATTATAGCGTCCGGAGCCGAAGCGATAACCTTCGTCACCTCTTCAATGATCCGTTTACAGTCAGTTTGTTTCATGTGCAGGAGTTCCCTGGCCCTGCTGATGCTTTCATTGAGGACAGTCGCCTGTTTCCTCTCTTCCGATGAAAGATAGATGTTTCTCGAGCTGATTGCCAGACCGTCCGACTCACGGACAGTGGGGGCTCCAAGGATTGTTGTATCGATGTTGAAATCTCTGACCATCTGTTTAATTACCGCGAGTTGCTGGGCATCTTTTTCACCGAACACCGCAAGATGCGCTTTTGAGAGAAGCAGAAGTTTCAGTACCACGGTTGCCATGCCGTCGAAATGGCCTGGTCTCGCGGCCCCTTCAAAACGGGTCGCAATATCGCCGGTACTGACCTGTGTCTGAAACTCTTCCGGATAGATCAGCTCGGGGTCAGGCGCGAAAAGATAATCGACCCCGGCGCTTCTGGCCATCGATGCGTCTTTTTCAAACGGTCTCGGATAGCGTTGAAAATCCTCCTCCGGCCCGAACTGACGCGGATTGACAAAGATTGTGAGGATAACGCTTCCTGCTCGTTCTTTCGCGAGCTTTATGAGGCTCAGGTGTCCTTCGTGCAGAGCTCCCATGGTCATGACAATCGCTATGAACTGATGCTTCATGCGGAGGCTTTCCGCTGTTTTCTGCATCTGTGCCGGATCATTGATAATCTGCATACTTTCTCAGAGTTGATTGGTAGAAAGTGATCAGCGACATTCCATTTTCAGGGTTTGTCGCCGGTATCGGAATCGGTATCGAACTTGTTTTTGATTTTTGTCCTTTGACTTTTTGCTTCTTTTCCCGGCGGGGAGACAACGACAACAAATTCACCCCGTATTTTCTCATCGGTGAAACGTTCGATTATTTCGGAAGGGGT
>JAPHUN010000241.1 GCA_026193435.1 Chlorobium sp. | reverse complement strand
CTCTCTCGGGATTGAGAAACCGTTCAAAAAGGAGCTTGTAGCGTAAGGGGTCAATGCTGGTTATTCCGGTGAGATATGCCACAATGCTTCCCGCGGCGGAGCCCCGGCCTGGACCGACAGAATACCCGAGACGCCTTGAAGCGTCAATCAGGTCACTGACAATAAGAAAATAGGAACTGAAGCCCATGCTTATGATAACCCCAAGCTCCTTCTCTATGCGCTCCTCGATTTTTTCCCATGACAATCCCTGCGAATCATGATCCGCATATTTCTTTTTTGCTCCTTCATAGGTAAGGTGTCTGAGGTAGTCCGACTCGTTCTTAAATGCCTCGGGCAAGGGAAAATGAGGCAGTTTCGGTTTCTGCGTCGTGAACCGGTAGGTACACCTCTCAGCTATGGAAACCGTGTTGGAAAGTTCTCCGTATGCGTTGTCAAAGAGAGTGGACATCTCTTCGGGAGACTTGAAATAATTTTCATTGTTCGGCAGACACCGCAACTGCCTGCTGGAGAGCTTCTCCTTGGTTCGTATCGCAACCATCGCCCGGTAACGGTCGGCATCTTTTCTTTCAAGGTAATGCACATTGTTTGTTGCGACCACTCCGGTTGCGTGCTCTTTGGCCAGACGTATGGTATCCGAATTCAGCTTTTCATCGAACGGGGTTTGATGGCGCTGAAGTTCAAGAAAAAAATCCTCACCGTAAATATCCCTGTAAAATGAGGTAAATGAAGATGCCTCAGCGTAATTGTCCGCCAGGAGCGCCCTTCCGATCCGTCCTGATTCATAGGCGGAAAGACATATCAGCCCCTCCCGGTGTTCTTTCAGCCAGCTGCTGTCAACGTGTGGAATTCCGTTGACGAACCCTTCACGCGCTCCCCTGGAAAGCAACAGGCAGAGACTGCGATAGCCTTTTTCGTTTTTTACCAGCAGTATCAGTGAGGGGGGAAAGGATGACTGGCTGTCGTGATAGGCATCCTGCTCAAGCAGATAGATCTCGCTCCCGATAATCAGTTTGATTCCGGATTCTTTTGCGAGACCAAAAAGCTCAGGCATGTTGAAGGTTGCCGAGAAATCCGTAATGGCTACCGCATTCATCGCATTTTTCCTGCAGGCGGCAAAAAGCTCCTGAGGAAAAATCGGGCTGTTTTGCATGGAAAAATGCGTATGAGTATGGAGATGCACAAAATCCATGTCCGTGATCAGTTTAGCGGGTACGTTAGGCCTGTGTGAAAGAAGAGATCTTCTGCTTATCGATGCCACAGGCGCCTCTTCAGCGCCCGGGCAGTTCAGTATAACATTTTCGATCCATTTATCAACCCGCCGAAACCATCCTTGCCGGCAGAACTACCGGAGCTTTCAGGGCGTGATTTTTCTGAAGCCTGGAATAGATCCTTTCATACCCGTCCACCATCTCGGCATGAGTGAAACGTCGTTCGAACTCTTTTCTGCACGCATGTCTGCTTATTTTACCCGTGTCATGAATAGCATTGGTAAAGTCATCAACCGATCTACAGATAAAGCCTGTTTTACCGTGACGTATGATTTCAGGAGAAGAGCCGCAAGGGCGAACGATTACCGGGGTACCGCAGCCAAGCGCTTCAATCATAACCAGCCCGAAAGGCTCCGGCCAGTCTATCGTATTAAGCAGCGCGCGCGCGTTTTTCAGCAACACTATCTTTTCCTTTTCCCCTACCTCACCCACATACTCGATCAGGGGATCGTCAAGCATGGGCTCGATGCGTTGCGTGAAATATTCCTGATCTGCGGGATCGACCTTCGCCGCGATTTTCAGCCTGACGCCACAGGATTTAGCCAGGAGAATGGCCTGATCGGGCGCTTTTTCAGGTGATAAACGTCCAAGATACAGGAAGTAGTCCAAAGGAGAGTCGTTGAATTCGAAACATTCAGGCGGATAACCATGATAGACCGTTCCCGCCCAGTTGATGTCCGGGACAGGACGACGCTGGGCATCACTTATGGAAACATAATTGAGGTGACCGTAGACCTTAAGCATTTTGATAAAGTCAGGTATGTCAAGACGTCCGTGTAAGGTCATCAACGTAGGCGTACCATACTCAGAGGCAAAAGGAAACGTAAGAAAGTCTATATGAGAATGGATGATATCGAACTCGCCCTTCATCTCACGGTACACCTTTGAGAGCTCAAGCATGGAAGCAAAAACAATTGAACCCTGGTTACCTTCGAGACGCAGACCCCGTTCCACTATCGGACAGAGTTTTGCTGATGTCTCGGAATCACCCGATGCAAACAGAGTGACATCGTGGCCCCTTCTGACCAGTTCCTCGGTCAGGCAGTATACAACTCTTTCAGTACCACCGTACCGTACCGGGGGGACTCTTTCAATAAGCGGCGCAATCTGCGCTATGCGAAGGCGTTTCATCTCTATCTCCTTTTATACATGTTGTCGGCTCGTAGCTGAACGAATACTTCTCGTTTGTTGTAATAGTAAAGCACTCTCCCCAGAATGTACAGGGAATCGTAATCTGCCTGTCAGACTCGATATAAATACTGACACTGTCGTGGCGTATTTCGAGCCTGACAAAACGATCGCGCCATTGGACACTGAACGCAAGACGATGCCATCTTTTCGGAAGCCAGGGCTTGAGTACGATCCGGTCGGACTTCAGCGTCAGGCCGCCGAAACCCATAACCAGAGTCTGCCATGCCCCTCCCACGGCTGCCGCGTGAATGCCGAGGTCGGTATTGCCATGCAGGTTTTCCAGATCCATCTGAAGCGTTTTCATGAAATAGTGATAGGCATGCTGACGATTGCCTGTAGCCAGGCCTACCATGGCGTGCGTACAGTGACTGAGTGATGATTTGTGCAGCGTGCGTTTCTCGTAGAACTGGTAATTGGCTTTGTTGACTTTTTCTCTGAAAGCATGAGGAAAAAGGAGAATCAGCATGACGACATCCGCCTGCTT
>JAPHUN010000124.1 GCA_026193435.1 Chlorobium sp. | reverse complement strand
CAGGCGATTAGCCTTATGCTACTGGTTTCCGTACTGTTTCTCGGAACAGGAACAGGGTTGCGTATGATCCTGAAGGTACTCTCAACAACAGGTGTGTCATGAAAAGAAACAGAGAGAATATTCCGTATACGCCCGGCATAGAGGGAGTGCCCAGTGTACGTATAGCACTGTTTTGCCTGGCTGTCCCTCTTCTGCTTTTTCTCTCTCTTCTGCTGGGCGCCAGTGGACAGGGCTTCCCGGATGTGAATTCTCCTGTCGGCAAAGCGATCCTCAATCTGCGCATTAACCGTCTGGTGATGGGTCTGCTTGTAGGCTCGGCGCTTTCCGTTTCCGGAGTCGTTTTTCAGGCAATTCTTCGCAATCCTCTTGCCGAACCTTATGTCCTCGGCGTGAGCGGGGGAGCGGGTCTGGGCGCGACGCTGGCTATTCTGTTCGGAGCAGTCGCCTTTATTCCCCTGAGCCTTCCTGTCGCAGCGTTCGTTGCTGCGGTTCTTACTCTTTTTCTTGTCTATGGGATCGCGAGCAGGGGAAGTGGAGGATCCCCCTCTGTGTACAGTCTTATTCTCAGCGGGGTCATCATCAGTTCCATATGCTCGAGTCTCATTATGTTTCTGGTTTCAACGGCAAGCGCTGACGGGTTGCATAGCGTTATCTGGTGGATGCTCGGCAATCTTCAGCCAGCCCCGCTGGATCAGAGGATACTTTCAACGGTGCTTATTGGAGCGGGGTTTATCGTGACATGGCTCCTCGGCTCACGGTTTAACGCGCTCACGCTTGGGCGCGAGATGGCCCACTATCAGGGGATGAATGCCGACCTGATCATTCTCGGAGGACTTCTTGCGGCAACCCTGATGGCCGCAACGGCGGTTTCTATCGGGGGCATGATAGGTTTTGTCGGCTTGATTGTCCCCCATGTTACCCGGGCAATGTTCGGTCCTGACCACCGATGGCTGATTCCTCTCTCCGCGGTTTCCGGGGGAACGTTTCTTGTTCTCTGTGACGCTGTTGCCCGAACCGTACTTGCTCCGGTCGAGATGCCCGTCGGCGTGATTACTGCGCTTGCCGGAGGGCCGTTTTTTCTGATGATCCTTCAACGGAAGATGAAAAACGCGTGGATAGCTTAATAACGTCAAAAGGTAGAAGTCAAAATTTAAAAATGGGAAGCACTTAGCATTATGTCCGTTCCGGCTCTTTCCATTGATTCTGTCAGCGCAGGTTACGGCGATCACCTTGTGCTTGACTCTCTTTCCGTGCAGATCACGAAAGGTGAGTTTGTCGTGCTTATCGGGCCGAACGGTTGTGGGAAAAGCACGTTGCTCAAGACGGTCGCAGCGCTGATCAGGCCGAGCTCCGGTACGGTCAAACTTTTCGGTGAAGATGTCCGGAAACTCAGGCCTTCTGTGCGCGCAAGGATTCTCGGTGTCGTTCCCCAGAAAGTGGAATCACCCATGGCCTTTACGGTACATCAGATCGTCATGAATGGCAGGACAGGATCGTCTTTACCCTGGATATCCCTGTCAGAGGAGGATCATGGTATCATTGAACGTTCCATGATCTATACCGATGTTCTCGATCTGAGAGACCGCTACTTCATGGAACTGAGCGGAGGAGAGCAGCAGCGGGTCATCCTTGCCATGGTTCTTGCTCAGGAGCCGCAGATCATCATGCTTGACGAGTCGATCGCACATCTCGATATCAATCATCGATACGAAGTACTCCGAATTCTCAGACGTTTAAATCACGAGCACGGGATGACGGTTGTCCTTGTCAGTCATGACCTCAGCCTCTCTTCTGAAATCGCAGATCGACTGATTCTCATGAACGCGGGCAAGGTTATTGTCTCAGGGAGCTCTGAAGAGGTGCTGCAGGCAGAAATTCTCAGTCGCGTCTATGATTGTGAACTTCAGGTTCAGCAGGATCCTCTGACTGGAGCAGTACATGTCACCGGAGTCCTTGATGGTGTCAACAAGGGTTCGGAGCGGATGAGAACGGTTCATGTGATTGCCGGAGGGGGAACCGGCATCGAACTCTACCGGCGTTTCGGGCTCTACGGATGCCATGTGACTACCGGGGTACTCAACCGTATGGATTCCGATGCCGAGGCGGCAAAGGCTCTGGGCATCAAAGCTGTATTTGAAAAGCCTTTTTCTGCTATTGGT
>JAPHUN010000286.1 GCA_026193435.1 Chlorobium sp. | reverse complement strand
GACCCTACCGAAAAACTCTGTTTTATCGGCAGCACCATTGCCAACAACTCTTCAGGGGCCCGAAGCTACAAATACGGGCCGACAAGGAATCACATAGAGCGCATCACCGTTGTTCTCTCTTCCGGAGAGATACTCGATATTCCCAGGGGGCGACATCTTGCCGGAAAGGACGGTCTGTTCAGCCTGGACCTCCCTCTTGCGGGAAACATGGTGTTTGCAAAACCGGACTACTCGCTCCCTCTGACATCAAAACACAATGCCGGCTACTTTTCACAACCAGGTATGGATCTTATCGACCTGTTTATCGGCTCGGAAGGTACGCTCGGGGTTATTGTCGATGCCGATCTGAAGCTTGTGCCGTTTCCTGAAAAAATCATCTCCTGCCTGGTCTATTTCCACTCTCTGGAGGATCTGTTTTCCTTTGTTGAACAGGCTAAAATAAAATCCGGCGGCGTTGACCCGAGGGCCCTTGAGTTTTTTGACCGCAACTCGCTGGAGTTTCTTCGTGCAGCATATCCTGAAATACCGGCAGTGAGTTCAGGGGCTGTTTTTTTTGAGCAGGAGGTTACATCGATAAACGAAGAGAGTGCCCTCGAATCATGGTTTTCACTCATGGAATCATCTAACGCCATGCTTGACGACTCCTGGGTCGCCCTCGATGTCAATGAGCAGAGATCCTTGAGAGCGTTTCGTCATCAGCTTCCGGTACAGGTAAACGAGTGGCTGAACGCTCAATCGGAAAGCAAGATCAGCACAGACATGGCTGTTCCTGAGGGTTCATTCGTCGAACTTTTTGAATTTTACCGTGACACCTGTGAAAAAAACGGTTTCCGATATATCATATTCGGACATATAGGCAATGCACATGTTCACTTGAATATTCTGCCGTCCAACCATGATGAATTCCTGCGAGCCAAAGCGCTCTACAAAGATTTTATCGCCAAAGTCCTTGAGCTCGGAGGCACCCTTTCAGCAGAACACGGTATAGGGAAGCTCAAGGCAGAGTACCTTGTCAGCATGTTCGGCGATAAAGGCATCAGCGAAATGGCAAGGATAAAGAAAACCTTCGACCCTGATCTTATTCTCAATATCGGCAACCTGATTCCGGAACCGTATTTTACCATCCCCGACCAACCTTGAACACCAAGCCGTGGCAAAAGCAGAAAAAAAACCGCAATACGTATCGACAACACTGAACAGAAAGGCAAGGCACGAATATTTCATCCTTGACACGATAGTCGCAGGCATTGAGCTGAAAGGCAGCGAAGTAAAATCCGTTCGCCTTGGAAAAGCAAGCCTGAATGAAAGTTATGCCATCATTCACCGAGGCGAGGTCTGGCTTGAAAACATGCAGATCGCGGCATATGAACACAACCACGTCGAGCCGATTGACCCGAAAAGAAGCCGTAAGCTGCTCCTGAAACGTGAAGAAATCCTGAAACTGCAGACCAGGCTTCAACAGAAAGGATTGACTCTTGTTCCCTTAAAAGCTTTTTTCAACAAAAAAGGGGTTCTGAAAATAGAACTGGGACTGGCCAAGGGAAAGCAGCTGCATGACAAACGGGAAACCATCAAGGAGCGTGACACACAACGTCAGCTGCAAAAACTGAAAAACCAATACTGATCCCGAAAGACGATCTCATAATCTATCAACCATCAACGCAGACAAAAGAACGATTCCATCCATGAGTTTTCCACCAGTAAAAGAGCAGCTTGATCGTATTATCCGCAACACCGTCGAAGTTATCAGCGAAGAGGAACTCGAACAAAAACTGACAAGAAGTTTTGAAACCCGGACACCCCTGAAAATAAAACTCGGTGCCGATCCGTCCAGACCCGACCTGCACCTCGGGCACTCTGTTGTCCTGCAGAAGCTCAGGGATTTCCAGGATCTGGGACACGAAGCCATTCTCATTATCGGTGACTTTACGGCCATGATCGGCGATCCGTCCGGCAAAAGTACAACCAGGCCCCAACTTACTGCGGAAGAGGCGAAAGAAAACGGCCGGACCTATTTCGATCAGGCCTCGAAAATCCTCGATCGAAAAAAAACAACCATCCGCTACAACGCGGACTGGCTCGGGCAGATGACCTTTAACGATGTCATTCGCCTCTCAAGTCATTACACAGTCGCCAGGATGCTTGAAAGAGATGACTTTGAAAAACGCTACAGGTCGCGTGAACCGATCTCCATTCATGAGTTTCTTTATCCTCTCGCCCAGGGAATGGACTCGGTACATCTTCGCAACGACATAGAACTTGGAGGAACAGACCAGAAATTCAATCTGCTTGTCGGAAGGGATCTTCAGCGTGAATACGGAATTCACCCTCAGGTATGCATAACCATGCCCCTGCTTGTCGGCACCTTCGGGCAGGACAAAATGTCCAAGTCCCTTGGAAACGCAATTTGCTTCAATGACACCCCCGAGGATATCTACGGCAGAGTACTCTCCATTCCCGATGACCTGATAGAAACCTATTTCACCCTCCTTCTGCCGACACCGGAGCGATCGCCGGAAAGTTTCCGGGAGATGATAAAAGAAAGTCCCAGAGAGGCAAAACGAACCCTGGCAAAAGAAATAGTCTCTTTTTTCCATTCCGGAGATCTCGCCGTGAAAGCAGAGGATCATTTCGATCGGGTTTTTGTTCACAAAAAAGCTCCCCTGGAGATCGAGGAGTTTGCTTTTTCCGCCTCGTCTATCCCTCTGGTTGACCTTCTGGTAGCGCTGAAGGCCGTCAATTCAAAGACCGAGGCGAGGAGGCTTATCAGCCAGAACGCCGTTCAGATCGACGATACGAAAATCAGTGATATCAACTTCGAGGTGACTCTCGATCAGGAATCGAAAACCATAAAGGCGGGAAAACGAAAATTTTTCAACGTTGTCTTAAAAAAAGATTTATAATCACGTTGCTTTTTCCTATAATTGCTGAGTTTGTTCGTTCACCAAAGGCGCCACCATTAACGTTATCCGGAGAGCACGGCATTGTCATTTGTACCTGAAAAAGTCTTTTTTACCAAAGGAGTAGGGCGACATAAAGAGTATCTCTCATCTTTCGAACTTGCGCTACGGGATGCAAAGATCGAGAAATGCAATCTTGTTACCGTATCGAGCATTTTTCCTCCCAAATGTGAGCGTTTGAGCGTCGAGGAAGGGCTGAAACGCCTCTCTCCCGGAGAAATCACCTTTGCCGTGATGGCCAGGAACTCCACAAACGAGCACAGCAGGCTGATTGCGTCATCGATAGGCGTCGCTCTTCCTGCCGACGAATCCCTTTACGGTTACCTGTCGGAACACCACCCGTATGGTCAGACTTCGGAACAATCCGGAGAATACGCTGAAGATCTTGCCGCTACAATGCTCGCGACGACTCTCGGCATTGAATTTGACCCGAACAAGGACTGGGATGAACGTGAAGGAATCTACAAGATGAGCGGCAAGATCATCAACTCTTTCAATATCACCCAATCCGCTGAAGGCGAGGACGGACTCTGGACAACGGTCATTGCCTGCGCGGTACTTCTGCCCTGATATCCCGGTAACACCACAAAGCACGTAACGGGCACAGCCCGAAAGGGGGAAGTTCGCGCATGAGCATTATCGAATCCCTGCAGCACATGCAGACGCTTGACGAACTAATTATCTGGGGAGGTTACGCGCTGCTTTTTGCTATTGTCTTTGCAGAGACAGGCTTGTTCGCGGGATTTTTTCTTCCGGGTGACTCTCTTCTGATTACTGCCGGCCTTATTGCCGCATCAGGGCAGCTGGAGATACCCCTTGTTATTGCCACCCTCTCATTCGGCGCCATACTTGGTGATTCAACGGGTTACTTTATCGGGACCCAGTTGCAACGAGCTTTTTTCAGCAAAAAAAATTCATTTTTTTTTCGTGAAGAACATCTCGAGAAGACAGAACGATTCTATGAAAAACACGGATCGAAAGCGGTGTTTTTCGCGCGCTTTGTCCCTGTGGTCAGAAGCTTTACCTCAACCCTTGCCGGTGTAGTGAAAATGCCCTATCCGGTCTTTCTGTTTTACAGCATGTCCGGCGCGATTATCTGGGTTCTCTTTTTCACTTCCATAGGCTATTTTCTTGCCACCCTCTTCCCTGGTCTGGTTGATTTTGTACATTACATTATTCTTGCAGGCATCCTTATCATTCTGGCTAATTCCCTCAGATATCTCAGGGATAAAAAAAAGAAGCCGGGCTGAATTCTGACACAGGCTCAACCCAATGTTCGAACGTATCATACTCTATCTTCCCGTGACGCTCAAAGGCATGCTCATGGGCGCGGCAGATCTTATCCCCGGCGTATCAGGAGGTACGATTGCTTTTATCACAGGGATCTATGAGACGCTCATAAACGCTTTGCGGTCAATTAACGGTTTTGCGCTGAAAAAGCTCTTACGATTTGAGTATCGCGCTTTCTGGAAAACGATCAACGGAGGTTTTCTTGCAAGCCTCCTCCTGGGTATACTCATCAGCGTCGTCACCCTGTCCGGCTCTATTGTTTATCTGCTCGAACAGCATACGCTCTTCTTGCTTTCGTTTTTCTTCGGACTGATCATCGCCTCAGCCGTGATTATCTCCCGAAAGGTCAGAACACACTCCCTTTCTGCCTGGATCGCCGGGATAGCAGGCGCGCTTACCGCGTTTTTCGTGACCAGTCTCTCACCCGTTGCAACACCCGACAGCTTGTGGTTCATTTTTATTTCAGGCGCGATAGCTATCTGCGCCATGATCCTGCCGGGAATATCCGGAAGCTTCATTCTTCTTCTACTTGGCAAGTACGCGTTTATTCTCGAATCCATTAAAGATCTGAATCTTACGGTCATTGTTATTTTCTGCGCCGGCTGCGTTACCGGGCTCCTGAGTTTTGTCAGAATGCTTTCCAGACTTCTGCAGCGCTATCATGACCAGACGATGATGCTTCTCGCAGGTGTGATGATCGGCTCACTGACCAAGATATGGCCATGGAAAACACCTTCGGCGGAGACGTTGCCTGATGGAGAAAAGGCGCTGCTGTTTTCCACGAACATCATGCCGGAAACCTATCGACAGCTGACAGGAACCGACCCTCTGGTTCTGCCCGCACTGGCCCTGATGATAACCGGGTTGCTGCTGGTATTTATCCTGGAGTTCATTTCAGCCAAAACCCATGGCAACCTTCGGGAATACTCTTCATAACACTATTTTAAACACCTGTAATGAAAGAAGCACTCAAAACCGATGTACTGGTCATCGGCAGCGGCATCGGCGGATTGTATTTTGCGCTGCACATGGCAGATCATGCAACGGTAACCATCATCACGAAAAAGGAAAGCTGTGCATCAAATACCAACTGGGCACAGGGAGGTATTGCCGCCACCGTTGATGAAAACGACAGCGCAGAGCTTCATATCGAAGACACGCTCGAAGCCGGAGCAGGCCTCTGCAACAGAGAGATGGTCTCTCTGATGGTCACTGAAGGACCGGAACATATCAGAAAACTCGCTGAACTTGGAGTTGAGTTCACGAAATCAAACGGCAATCATCTGGATCTCGGACGTGAAGGAGGACATTCCAGAAAAAGAATTGTTCACGCCAAAGACCTTACCGGTCAGGTTGTCGAACAGGCTCTTCTTGACAAGGCCAACAGCCACCCGAACATCACACTGCTTGAACACCATTTCGCCATTGAACTGCTGACGGAGCACCACCTTGGCATAAAAACAAACGAGATAACCTGTTACGGCGCCTATGCGCTTGATTCAAAAATCAGGAAGCCGATACAAATCCTTGCGAGAATTACCATGGTTGCATCAGGAGGTCTCGGTCAGGTCTATCTGCACACGACAAACCCATCCATAGCGACGGGAGACGGCATTGCCATGGCATATCGTGCCGGGGCGGTCATCGCAAACATGGAGTTTGTTCAGTTCCATCCCACCTCTCTCTATCACCCGAAAGCACAATCGTTTTTGATCTCCGAAGCTCTAAGGGGTTTTGGCGGGATACTGAAACTGAAAAACGGACAGGAGTTCATGCATAAATATGATAAACGTCAGAACCTTGCTCCCAGAGATATCGTAGCGCGCGCCATTGACTCTGAAATGAAAAAAACGGGAGACGAATGTGTCTTTCTGGACGTGACGCATCTCGATGCTCAGAATACGATCGATCACTTTCCCAATATCTACGAAACCTGTCTCGGTTACGGAATAGACATAACAAAAGAGATGATTCCGGTAGTCCCCGCCGCCCACTACTCCTGCGGAGGAATCAAAACCGACTCGTTGGGAAGAACGAGCATCAACCAGCTCTATGCCTGCGGGGAAACAAGCTGTACCGGCGTTCATGGAGCAAACAGACTTGCGAGCAACTCTCTGCTCGAGGCGCTTGTATTCGCTCACCGCTCTTACGCCGATATACGGGAGGTCGTCGGAACCATTGCCAACGATACTCCTTTTCCTGACTGGGATGACTCCGGAACGGTAAATCCTGAAGAGTGGATACTCGTTTCGCATAACAAAAAAGAGGCTCGTCAGGTCATGAACGATTACGTCGGGATTGTACGCAGCGACCTCAGACTGAAACGGGCAAAACGAAGAATCGAGTTCCTCAAGGAAGAGACTGAAGAGTACTACAAGAAAACCAAGATCACGACCCAGATTCTGGAACTCAGGAACATCATCAAAGTAGCGAGTCTAATCATTGACGGTGCCATCATGCGAAGGGAATCCAGAGGTCTGCACTTTACCACCGACTATCCGCAAAAAGACGACAAACATTTCCTCGTCGACACGGAACAGCGATCGTTTTAAGGGGATGGGAAGCTATTCAGCTATCAAGCTCTTCAACTTTTGCCTTTTGACTTCTCACTTTTGACTTTCCTCCCTCACTTCACTTCCTGCCAGTCACGGGCGTAGCGGAAATCTATGCCCGGTGTCCGGGCGGAGATCTTGGCGATAACCGGCATCATCCGCTTGTACTGGTTTCTGACCACCATTTTCCTGACTTTGTCATAAAATGATTCTTCAATACCAGCCTCGATGATGTCGGGCCTGCTCATTCGTTTTTCAAGCATCATGTAAAGGAGAAGGTCAACTTCCCCATAACCGAATCCAAGATCAGCTTCATCACTCTGTCCCTCCCACAGATCCGCAGAGGGTATTTTTGACACTAACTCTTCCGGGATCTCAAGATGCCGGGCAAGCCCCCATAGCTGAGTTTTATAGAGATCGCCGATGGGATTGATCGCTGATGCCATATCACCGAACAACGTCCCATACCCCAGGAGCAGCTCGGTT
>JAPHUN010000193.1 GCA_026193435.1 Chlorobium sp. | reverse complement strand
TGAAAGGTTGCAGGAAAAACAGCATTTTTCTCCGGCTGTTGTTGCGGGACATCATGTAGGGAATACCGATGGCTATGGCAGCCAGGATAGGGATAGTGAAAAGGAGCGCGTTGAGTTCAAAAACGACTATCAGCATTATGGAGCCAGCGATTGCGATCAGGGCAGGAATCAGAAGCAGCCCATGAACAAGAATGCCGGACCATTTCTTTTCAGGTGAGGCAGTGACAAGAAAATGGCTTGCCAGTATTGCCATTGCGGGGTGCGCCTGAATAAAGTAGGTTGGTATCTTTCCTTTGGCTATGGTGAAAATGACAAGCATCACGGTAAACCAGGAAAGCGCGAACGCGACCTGTTTTATTCTTGAAACCGATCGAAGAGTAGAAGCAAGAGAAGCGTAGAAGACGAGCGAATAGGGGAAAAAGCTCCAGAGGATGACTTCAGGGTAAAAAAGCAGCTCTCTCAGTCCTTTGGATTCCTGGGTAAACGCCCGTTCGAGAGTTTCTCTTTTCAGTACCTGCAGAAAGGAGTCGTCATAGGAGAAGTACATCAGCATAACCCAGCTTGCTCCGATGAGAAGGGCCACGGGGATGGTTACAGGAAGCCGCAGCGATGTCAGTTCATCTCTCAGTTTCTCACGGTCGAGTCCGGTATCGATAAGCAGATAGAGCCCGATAATACTTCCGATCACGATATAATAGGGGTAGCCTTTCGTGAGGACGGTGACTCCGAGGGCGACACCCCCCAGAATCGTGTAGATGGAGTTGCGGCTTGTTTTTCCCTTTATGAAAAGATAGAGTGTGAGCGAAAAAAACAGGGCGAGAGGTATTTCGGGTGAGGCATACTGTTTTCCTGCGATGAACTGAACACTCACCGCCTGCATGGCAAAGGCAAGGATCGCTGTTTCTTTGCCGTGCAGCAGTCTGGC
Source organism: Chlorobium sp. (assembly GCA_026193435.1). Taxonomy (GTDB): domain Bacteria; phylum Bacteroidota; class Chlorobiia; order Chlorobiales; family Chlorobiaceae; genus Prosthecochloris. The sequence goes on along the minus strand of JAPHUN010000193.1, from coordinate 8,959 downwards.
GGTGTTGTACGTCAGTATGGTTGTCAGGAAAGCTGCAACAAGAACAGGCAGTCTGATGGCGAACTCGTTGTTTCCGAAAATCCCGACCGAGGAGGCTATCATCCAGTAGGTAAACGGGGGTTTTTGAAAACGGGGAGCGTAGTTGTAGTATATATTCGTGAAGTTGCCGTTTTCAAACATCTCTCTGACCGCTTCGGCATAAAAACTTTCATTCTCGGTCCAGATATCGTTGACATGAAAGTTTATACTGTAGAGTACGGCTGTGAGGAACAGCAGTATCAGATAGAAAGAAGAACTTTTTATTGTTTGGCGAATGTTAACCATGGATACTGTCGGGTGGGTTTCTTTTGTTCCGGGCATCAAAATACTTTGTTTTGTTATCTGTAGCAAACCTGATCAGCAAGGCGATTTTCGATGATAACATTCTAACCCGAAGCGATGTGACGCATACCTCTCAAAAAGCAGTTCTGCTGCTCTCCTGTCCGGACCGCATCGGGCTCGTTTCACGGATCTCGAATTTTATCTTCGAACGAAGAGGAAATATTCTCGATCTCGATGAACATGTGGATATTGCATCAGGCATGTTTTTTATCAGGGTGTCCTGGAGCAGGGATGATTTTTCCATAGCGACTGCTGATCTTCAAAGTGCATTCAGTCCGCTCGCCCTGGAACTCGGGGCTGACTGGAAAATTTATGTGATTCCTGAAAAGCCGCGCGTGGCCGTGTTTGTCTCCAGGTATGATCACTGTCTGCAGGATCTGTTATGGCGATACAAGACCGGTGAATTTGCTATGGAAATTCCCTTGATTATATCCAATCACCGGGATCTGGAGGATCTTGCCGCACACTATTCCATCCCTTTTCATGTGTTTTCGAAAACTCATGAAAACAAGCTGGAGCAGGAAACGAAGGAGCTTGAGCTGCTCATGGAAAACCGTATCGACACGGTTGTTCTTGCCCGGTATATGCAGGTTCTTTCTCAACGGTTTGTCGATGCGTATCCTGACAGGATTATCAACATACATCACTCGTTTCTTCCTGCCTTTTCAGGCGGCAGTCCTTATAAACAGGCCTTTGAAAGGGGGGTTAAAATAATCGGTGCTACCAGTCACTATGTGACCGGAGAACTCGATGAAGGCCCGATAATCGAGCAGGATATCATCAGAATCACACACAAGGATACTCTCGGTGATCTTATAAGAAAAGGTCGGGACCTCGAGCGTCTGGTTCTTTCAAGGGCGCTCAGTGCGCATATAGACCACCGGGTTCTGGTAAACGGCCGTAAAACCATTAGTTTTACCTGACACTCCCGTTCCGACAAGCAGGGACTACGGTCAAAGGCTATTTTCAATCAAACAAAGAACTCCGTTTCATGCTGAAAAAACTGCTTCTGCTCATTGCTCTTCTTTTAGCGGGCTGTATCAAGGTCCCGGAAGGGATATCGGTCATCGATGGTTTTGAACTTCAGCGCTATCTGGGAACCTGGTATGAAATCGCTCGCATTGAGAACTCTTTTGAGAAAAACTTTACCAGTGTTACAGCTACCTATGCCCGTAACGACGACGGCAGTGTCGATGTTCTGAACAGGGGCTTTGACGCGAAGAAGGGAGAGTGGAAAGATACCGCCGGAAAAGCGAAGTTTGTCGGTGAAGAGAGCAGGGGGGAGCTGAAAGTATCTTTTTTCGGCCCGTTCTTCTCAAGTTACAACATTGTCGATCTGGATAAAGAGGAGTATTCCTGGGCGATAGTCTGCGGTTACAAGAAATCCCTTTTCTGGATTCTCAGCCGTAAACCGGTCATGGAGCCTGCGCTGTATGAAGAACTTGTCCTTAAGGCAGCATCCCTCGGCTTTGATACCGGCAATCTTGTGGTCAACAAAGCTCTCGATTCAGAAGGACGCTGAGACCCGACAGGGCAGGCTTCTAAGATTCAGCCACCAGTCCGGGAGAGGATGGCCGATGTTGGAGCGACCACATCGAGGCGTAGAGCCCGTTTTTCTTCATGAGCGTTTCATGAGGACCCTCTTCTTGTATCGAGCCGTTTTCAAGGACAACAATTCTGTTGAAGATGGACATGTCCCGCAGCCGGTGAGTAATAACAAGAAGAGACTTCGCCGGTTCTTTGCTGCAAAGCTTCAGAATGGTTTGCATGACGCTTTTCTCGGTAAGATTGTCGAGATTCGCGGTCGCTTCGTCAAGAACGATGATCGGGGCGTCCTGCAGCAGCATTCTGGCGATGGCCATGCGCTGTCTTTCGCCTCCGCTGAGGCTCATGCCGTGTTGACCGGCCCATTGATCGAGTCTGGATGTACATGAGCTGAGACCGGCAAATTCCAGGGCTTTTTTAAGCTCTTCATCACTGGCGTCCGGGCGTGCAAGCAAGAGGTTTTTTCTGATTGATTCTCCGAAAAGATAGGTGTGCTGGCTGACGATACCGATCCTGGAGCGCAGGGATTCAGGATCAAGCCTGTCAATGCTCTTGCCTCCGATGGTGATGCTTCCCTCTGTTGGCTCCCAGAACCTGAGCAGAAGACTGGTGATGGTTGATTTGCCTGCTCCGCTCGGCCCTACGATTGCAACTTTTTCACCCTCCCGTATCGTGAGAGAAATATCTGAAAGAGCCGGACAGCGGGTTTCCGGATAGGAGAAAGAAACCTTCTGGAAGCAGATGGAGCTGGATTCGGGAAATGCTTCAGGTGCAATCGGTGCGGTTACGGCCGGTTGCGCATCAACGATTTCAAACAGCCTTTTTCCTGCGGTCGCATTGGCTTCAAGGTGTTGTACCGCGTCAGGTAACGGGAGAAATGCCTCAAAAGATGCCATAACCGCGATAATGATTACTGCGCTATAGACCCCGTCAATGGTTCCGTTTGAAATTTGCGGAGCGAGAACACATACAAGAGCAATAACCGCACCGTTCATGAGCAGTCCTGTAAGCGATTCATGGGAGCCCTGGATAAGGGCCTGTTTTCTTTGCAGCTTCAGCTCACGGCTTTTCAGTTCATTGAGTTGGCCGACATAGTCATCGAGCCGGTTGAACAGGAGGAGATCGCTTATCCCCTGGATGCAGTCAAGCGTTTTTGTCTGCATCCCGGACTGCAGTTCAGACATTTCAGCCGCCGTTCCCCGGTTAAGGTACCCCGTCAGGAGAGGAAGGCCCAGCGCGGCAGCGGCATGAAAGCAGAACAGTACAAGAGAGAAGGCCGGTGAGAAATTTCCCAGAAGAACCCAGAGGAGTCCGGAGACCAGAAGCGCGGTCAGCGGGGGGGAGATGACCCTTGCGTAGAGGGTCTCGAGCGTGTCGATATCCCCTGTGATCCTCTGCAGAAGATCCCCGCTTTTATAACGCATAAGCCGTGCCGGCGCGAGCGGTTCGACTGAGGTATAGAACCAGATCCGCAGTCTGGAAAGGATTTTAAACGTTGTATTGTGTGAAGCAAGTCTTTCTATATACCGGAGAATACCCCGTGCTGCACCAAACAGTCTCACTCCGGCAATGCCGGGCAGCAGTTCCTGAAAGGGAGGATGCAGGGCGGCTTTTGCGATAATATATGCCGAGGAGAGCATCAGCCCTATACCGCTGCCGATGGACGCAAACCCCAGAACGGCAGCCAGCAGCATCCACCAGTAGAAAGGGCGAACAAGTTGAAGGAGTCTCAGTATTTCTTTCATTGTGCGGCAACCTCCTCATCGGAATGCATGGCGTCGCGGTAAAAACCATTCTCTTTCATAAGCGAGAGGTGTGTGCCGGACTGTACGATCGTGCCGCTGTCGAACACCAGAATCTGATCCGCATTTCTGACTGTACTCAGGCGGTGAGCGATAAGGACGGCTGTTTTTCCTCTGATCAGTCGCTGCATCGATGCAAGGAGTTCCTGTTCGAGGGTCGGATCCGTGTGTGATGTCGGTTCATCGAGAACAAGCAGCGGCGAGTCATGAAGAAACGCCCTGGCAAGAGAAAGACGTTGAGCTTCACCTCCGCTTATTCTTGCCCCCTGCTCACCGACAGGCGTATCGAGACCTTGCGGCAGGGAATTGATAAAGGGTTCGAGGCGGCTTTCAGATATCGCGTGTTTCAGTTGATCTTCCGTAGCGCCCTGTTTGGCTATAAGGAGGTTTTCCCTGAGGGTGGTGTTAAACAGATAGGGGTGCTGCGGCACCCATGAAACTCCCTGAAGCCATACTTCACGGCTGATGTTCTTCAGGTTCGTGTTGCCGAACAGTATTGAGCCTTCACGGGGTTCGAGGAAGCGGAGCAACAGGTTGATGAAGGTTGTTTTACCCGCACCGCTCGGTCCTGTTATTGCTGTTATCGTTCCGGGTTTCAGTTCGCAACATACATTTTTCAGCGCGTAGGAATCGTCATCCGTATAGGTGAATCCGACAGCGTTAAACACAATGGGCGTTGTTGAATATTTACAGCATTCCTGTGGTGCAGGGGGTTCCACGGTATCCGGTTCCGGCTTGTCAAGTAGCGTGTAGATATCGTCTGCTGCGCTGACCCCTTCCATGCCGGCATGGAATTTTGTGCCGAGCTGACGAAGAGGAAGGTAGAAGTCAGGTATAAGCAGAAGCACAAAGAATCCGGGGAGGAAGGCTATCGTGCCTGACCAGATTCGCAGTCCGATATCCACAGCGATGATCGCAGTGCCAACGGCGCCTACAAGTTCCAGGGTAAGCGACGAAAGAAAGGCGACCTTGAGTACCTTCATGGTCGCGCGTCGATATGCCTCACTTATTTCCGATATCGACCGGATCCTTTCCCGGCTTCTTCCGAAAAGCTTGAGTGTCGTCATTCCCTGAAGAACGTCGAGAAAATTACCGCTCATTCTGCTGAGCGTCTCCCACTGTTTTTGAGTCGCTTTTTGAGCGGCTTTTCCTATCAGTACCATGAATAGCGGTATGAGCGGCGCCGTTCCAAGCAGAATAAAGCCGCTGCGCATGTCTACAGGGAACACAGCGAAGAGAACAGTTAAAGGCAGCAGGATAGAGAGAGCGAGTTGCGGCATGAACTGGCTGAAATAGGGGTCGAGTGATTCAATCCCCTTAAGAATTGTCGCGCTGAGCTTGCCGCTCCGCTGTGAACCGGCGTAGACCGGTCCGAGAGAAGAGATTTTTCTGAGTACCCGACGATGCAGCAGCTGTTTTATTTTCAGTGTTCCCCGATTTGCCTCGTTGCGGCTTGTCCAGTTGAATCCTGCCCGCAGCATACTTGCCAGGCCATAGAGCAGAAGGAGATTGAGAATATTGTCGAGAGCCGCACGTTTCAGAAAGAGAGCATCAATTATGCTGCTCAAGAGAAAGGTCTGACCTATCAGCATGATGCCACCGAGAGTGGCGAGAAGAACCGACGCGACAAAGGGCAGAGGGTACTGCTTGACAAGCTGAAGTAATCGCCGGTCAGGATTCATGATCTGTTATTTGACACGTTACTGATGCTTTGCCGGAACCGCATGATGCTTCAAACAGCGTTTGGCCGATGTTCATAGGTGAAAAATATCTTTTCCTGAACGAATATATATCCGTTTCAAGGTACAATGTTCAACCCGGATCCGACTAATTGTACGGAATTATCTTAATGCACGCAATTGATGTTGACGTGTGGGGGGAGTGCTTGTGTTGTGTTCGTGGCTGCTTCGGCTGAGGAGAGGATAGTACTTGTCTTGATCGTCAGGTTTCCCTGTCCTGCAAGAGATGGTGAATCGCTTTTGTTAAACCTGCAATGTCCTCAATGATTCCGGGCAGAATTTTTCTCTGCTCGGCACTGTTTCCTGATTTCCCTGCTTGTTCTATGGCGAGTGAACTTTGATAAAGCGCCGTCGCGCTGATGTTTGCGGATTCTCCCTTGATGAGGTGCCCTATCTGTCTGACACTTTCATGATCTCCGGATTCAACGGCCTGACGCAACTTCTCTCCGTGCTGGCCGACAAGCCCTGCAAATTCCTCAAGAATGCTCAATGCAAGTTCCGTCTCGCCCATGACACGGTCGAGAAATTCGGGGTAGTTGATAATTTGCAATGGTTCTTCTGAAGCGTTGCCGCATTGAGAATCCTTTTCTTCAGCCGCGTCTTTTTTTAACCAGTTTTTCATCTCGATACTGCTGTTCCGGGTGGAAATGATGCGATTATACTGAATGGGGTTTTTAGGGCTGTGTGTATGTGATAATAAGTATAAGGAAGAAATGCGGAATAACAAAGAGCATCCTGCTGAAGGCCAACAGGATGCTCTGGAGAAAAGGCTTGTAGCGGCTTAGTCGATGAGTTTTTGCAGTTCCGAAACATAGTTTCCGACAACCGCTTTTTTGTCGGTGACTATCCCCCGGATATATTCCGCAGGAGTGACGTCAAACGCGTAGTTGAGAACAGGTGTCGAGGGCATGGCAACCTGGGTGCCGAAAATTGTTCTCAGCTCATCGGCATCGCGTTCTTCGATCGGTATCTGTGTGCCATCGCTGATCGAAATATCAATAGTTGATACAGGAGCGGCGATGTAGTAAGGCAGGCCGTGACGCTCTGCGCTTACAGCATGAGCGAACGTTCCTATTTTATTGGCGGTATCTCCGTTTGCCGCGATCCTGTCTGCACCGACGATCCCGAAATCGATCATGCCCTTCTGCATAAGGAATGCGGAAGAGGAGTCGGAAATTGACAGAAAAGGAATGTTTTCCTGTTCAAGTTCCCATGCGGTAAGACGCAGGCCCTGCAACAGCGGGCGACTTTCAGCCGTGATCACTTTTTCTATAAGCCCTTCGTTCCAGGCATGTTTGATCACTCCCAGTGCTGTTCCCGACCCGCCGGTCGCAAGAGTGCCGGTATTGCAATGCGTAAGGACGTTGAGTTTTCTTGTTTTCAGTATTTCCGCAAAGTCCTGTCTGATAAGTTCTACTCCGTGACGGGCCATGTTGTCGCAATTCGCAATCTCATCATTATGAATTTTTCTTGCCGCAACAAGCATTTTCCCGAAGAGCTCTTCAAGTGAGGAGGATGCGTAATGCGTGTCATAAACCTCTTTCATGCGTGCTGTCGCAAAGAAAAGGTTGACCGCGGTCGGTCGGGATGCTTCAACCTCGGCAATAAGTTTTTTAAAGTAGTCCGGAAAAGTCTCTTTTTCGCCATCGAAGCTGTTCAGGCCAAGCATGACGGTATACCCTGCAACAATGCCGATAAGGGGAGCCCCCCTGACAGCGAGGGTTTTAATCGCTCCAATAGCGTCTTGATAACTTTTTGTTCTGACATACTCCTCTTTCAGCGGCAGCAGCCGCTGGTCAAGGTACCCAAGTGTGTTGTTTTCAAAGGAAACTGCGTCAATCATTTGTCTTGATTTTATTGTGGAAACGGTCGTATTCGCTTAAAGTCTTTCGACGATGTGTTTAAAGATGGTTGTCATTTTCGGCTCAGCTTCATTGGATACTTCAATGATTTCTTCAATGCTGACCGGTTGCAGGTTGTCAGGGAAACACTCGTCGGTGATGATCGACATACCGAAAACATCGGTTCCCTGATGTACAGCTGCGATCACTTCCGGAACGGTCGACATGCCGACAACATCGGCGCCAAGAGTTCGGAGCATCCGGTATTCCGCGCGGGTTTCAAGGCATGGCCCTGAAAGCGCTACGTAGACGCCTCTCTGAACCTTGATTTTATTTTCCAGGGCGATCTGTTCGGCAAGCTCAAGGATATTCGGTGAATACGGTGCGCACATATCGGGAAAACGAGGGCCGATTTCCTGATCGTTCGGGCCGATAAGAGGATTGGTGCCAAGCAGGTTGATGTGATCGTCGATCAGCATAATGTCGCCTTTGCTGAAAGCGGGATTGAGTCCGCCGCATGCGTTGGTAATCCCGAGAGTTTTTACGCCGAGCTGTTTCATGACCCTGACAGGGAAAACAATCTGGTGCATCGAGTAGCCTTCGTAGAAGTGGAAGCGGCCTTGCATGGCCACAACTTTTTTACCCGCGAGGGTGCCGAATATAAGTTTTCCATGGTGGGTTTCGACGGTGGAAATCGGAAAGTAGGGGATGTCGCCGTAATCAAGCGACAGCTCTACGTCTATTTCTTTTGCCAGAGCGCCCAAGCCGGTTCCAAGGACAATTCCGACAGGATACTCGTCAGTGGTTTTTGTGCGGATAAAAGAAACGGCTTCCTCGATTTTAACTCGTTGTTCGGTCATGGTGCTGTATGTTTATGTTATTAGGCCTTTTGAAAGGAGTTATTGAAATTGCCGGATGAAATCGCCAAGGTCAGTGTAGACCCGGTTCAAGGTTGAAACATCGGGGAGATAGACAGTCCTGAAATAGCCTTGTGACGGGTCTGTTCCGAATCCCGAGCCATGAACGAAAAGGATCTGTTTTTCCTGCAGCAGTCTCAGAACGAACTCTTCATCGGTGTGGAAAGGAAATCTGTCAAGCTGGATTTGCCCCATAACGTAAAAGGCGCCTTTGGGATTATTGCAGCTGATTCCCGGAAGAGCATTGAGCATTTTTACGGTGATCTCCCTTTGGGCAGAGAGCCTTTTCATAACCGATTCTATGTAGGCTTTCCCCAGATTCAACGCTGCTTTTATGGCAAACTGAGGCGCGGTCGGAGCGCAGAGTCTCGCGTCGGCAAGTTTGATAAATGCCTGACGGACATCAGGAATGAGAAAGCTGTTGGTGATTGTCAGCCAGCCGATTCTCCATCCGGGTGCCATAAGGTTTTTTGAAAGGCTGTCAATGGTGATTATCGCGACATCATCTTCGGCGAGAGATGCAAGCGGTATGTGCATTTCTTCGTAGACAAGCTTGTGGTAAACCTCGTCCGAAATGATTAACAGCCGATGCCTGCGTGCAATGTCTGCGAGACCCCTGAGCACGCTTAGCGGATAGAGTTCCCCGGTCGGGTTATTCGGATTGATGACGACCAGGATTTTTGTGCGTGAAGTGATCCTTCTTTCAATATCTTCAAGATCGGGAAGCCAGCTGT
>JAPHUN010000317.1 GCA_026193435.1 Chlorobium sp. | reverse complement strand
CGTCTCAGGTGCTAAGTCTCATCGCTCAGCACTCGTTGCTTTTTTGCCTAACACGTAACACAATCTTCAACGCCTCAACTCTTGAATTTCTCTCCTTGAAATCTCTTGATCCTTGAACGTTGAACCCGAATATTTCACCTTGAACTACGAACTAAGCACTGAGAACTATTCAGCTACTCAGCCATTGAGCAAAGCAGCTATTCAGCCAACAAGTCATTGAGATTTAATGCTATTCAACAACGTTGGCCTATTAAAAAGCGGTATTGAGTGACAAAGTGCCATGGGAAAATATTCCAAGCTCAGGGAAAAAATCTTTTCAGGAACAGCAGACAGCAATATTGACTTTGGAGAACTTTGTCAGGTTAAGCAGGTAAGACGTATTTTAGTGAAATACCAATTGGGAGAGTCAGATGTCGATTAAATATGAGCTGATAATATACTGGAGTGAAGAGGATAAAGCGTTTGTTGTTGAAGTTCCGGAATTGCCTGGTTGCATGGCTGATGGGGAGACATATGAAGCTGCTGTAGCGAATGCAAGAAAGGTTATTGAAGAGTGGATCGAAACAGCGCACGCACTCGGACGGCCAGTGCCTGAGCCAAAGGGAAGGCTTATCTATGCATGAAATACCAATCGGCCGGTTCGTAGCACCTGACACAATTTTCGACTTATTGCTATCAACTGAGAACCAAGAACTCAGTCCTTTTTCCTTGCGCTTAACACTTAGCACCTAACACCTAACACGTAACACTTTCTCCAACTCATTGCTCAGCACTCATTGCTATTCAGCCATTCAGCCAACCAGCCATTGAGCTAACTGGCCAACCAGCTACCCAGCCTGACCCAATTCCGTGAGTTATTGATGCTATTCAACAACGTCCCGTAATTTCGATTTGATGATGACAAAAATTGAAAAAAAACTATATGAGATAACAAAGGCGTTACCTGAATCTATGGTTACAGAGTTGATCGACTTTGCCGAATTTTTAAAACAGAAACAAACTGCAGAGGCAACGCAGACGGGTAATATCGCTCAACGAATTCACCAGCGCTTCAAATGCCTTGAAGCTGACAGTTTACCATTTCCGGGACGTCATGTGCATAGGACTCCGCCAAAGTTCGAGGAAAAATGATGCAGGCTTTTTTGATTGATACGAATGTGCTGTCTGAATTAATGCGTGCTCAGCCGGATAAAAAGGTTTTTGAGTGGTTTGATGCACATTTCAATGCGGAATGTTACGTGTCGGCAGTTACAAAAGCAGAAATTTTTCTTGGGAGACTGCTGCCGAAAGGTAAGCGTCAAGAGCGTTTAACTGAAGCTGCTGAAAAAATGTTTGCTCAGGAATTTGTGTCACGTTGCTTACCTTTTGACGAAAAAGCAGCGGACCTATATGCACAAATTGTGGCTGAAAGAACACGTATAGGGAAACCTGTGAGTACAGAGGATGCTCAAATAGCTGCTATAGCAATGGCTTTCGGTCTGGATCTTGTCACCCGTAACATAAAAGATTTTGAAGGAATTAACGGTCTCAAAACAATGAATCCTTGGGATGGTAACTGACCAGCCAAAAAGCCACCCAGCCATTCAGCTATCACGCATTCACTCATCGCTCGTTGCTCAGTACTCATTGCTAGTTAGCCATTCAGCCAACAAGCTATTTAGCTACCCAGCTATTCAGCCAACTAACACGTAGCACGTAACACAATCTCCGAGTACCCATTCCCGAATACCCAGTACCGATCTTTTGACTTCGAACTGAGAACTAAGCACTGAGGACTGGGAGCTGTTTATTGCTCAGTACTCATTGCTATTCAGCTATTTAGCCAACCAGCTATTGAGCTAACTGGCCAACCAGCTACCCAGCCTGACCCAATTCCGTGAGTTATTGATAAAATTGAACAACGTCCCCCTAATGTCCCCTAAGTATAATCAATGGAAAAAGTAGTTGCGTATATATTGAACAGGTTTCCATCGGTTAGGGACAGGATTGATGTGCATATGCTGGAGGTGATTAATGGGGCGGCGGTTGCGCTCGTGCTGAAGGTGCTCGGGGCCGGGTTGACCTTTCTGTTCAATCTTGTTCTTGCAAGAACTCTTGGGGCCGAGGGGGCTGGTCTCTATTTTTTGGCGCTCACT
>JAPHUN010000132.1 GCA_026193435.1 Chlorobium sp. | reverse complement strand
GATTTCCTCATTTCCCATCCGCTGACGATCGACGTTGAAATAGAGGATGAATGGTCCGGGAGTTTTCCCGTCAAGGGCCTGGAGCTTCAGGCAACTGTTCTGTATGCTGAACTGACGGACTATTACCGGCTTTCATTTTCGATGAAGTCCAGCGAAATGCTTATCTATGTAAACAACTTTCTTGCATGGACAGGCAAGTCTGTTGACGCCATGGATTGCTGTGTACTGCACCGCAGTCTTGATCATGCTGTCATGCTTGTTTTCCTGAACAGGTCGGGCTCTTCAGATACGTTTTCGGATGCACTGCGGGCTGCACGATGGATGGGGGAGCACGATGTTTTGCGGTTTTGCCCCCGGATTGGCATCGCAAGTGGTCAGGTTACAGCGGGTTTTACCGGAACTTCTAAAAAGTTCAGTGCCTCTGTTTTCGGAAAACCGGTGATACTTGCTGCTGCGTTTGCGGGAGCAAAAGTACAGGGCGACTTTGCGATGAGAATCACTGTCGATTCTGAAGAGTGGGGAGAAAAAAAGATAGAAGAGCTGTTCCCTCCGGTTGAATATGATGATCCGGAGCAGGGTAAGGTCAAACAGCCTCAGACCTGGGAGTTGGGGAAAAAAAGGGATGTTGAATTTGCTCTTGCAGGAAAGAAGAGTGTAAGAGATATTGCCAGTTTTATTCACTGGATGCCGGAGCATTCCGGGGATAAAAAGGCCCGTGACTGGTTACGTGAGATGAAACGGCAGGGGTTTTATCGTCCTCCCTCCGTTTGATTCCCACGTGCCTCAACCTCATCAAATTGGAGATGAGTTTTTACTAATAACAAACAGACAAGGAGAATACAGACTATGCCGACAACAGAGGAGAATCTGAAAAACGCATTTGCCGGTGAAAGCCAGGCGTTTCAGAAGTATATGGCTTTCGCGAAAAAGGCTGAAAAAGACGGACTGAAAAATATCGCGAAGCTTTTCAGGACAACAGCGGAAGCTGAACGGATCCATGCGGAAGGTCACCTTGGCGCATCGGACGGAATCAAAACAACAGCCGAAAACCTCGAAACCGCTATCGGTGGGGAGACCTATGAGCATAACGAGATGTATCCGCCCATGTTCGAGCAGGCGGTAAAAGAAGGACACAAGGCAAAGCGCATGTTCGGCTATGCGGTTGAAGCCGAAAAGGTTCATGCGGCGCTCTACAGGAAAGCGCTCGAGGCTGTAAATAACGGTGAAGATCTTGCTGAAACCGAGGTCTGGCTCTGTCCTGTCTGCGGTCATATCGAGCTTGGGACACCTCCGGAAAAATGTCCTATCTGTAACGCTAAAGCTTCGGTCTATGTGCAGATAGCATGATGGGCACCTCGATTTATGTATTCCGCGCTTCAATTTCATCGTTGAGCGAATAGAAAGGGGGCATTGATTGCATCAAGCTACCAGGCGATAGCCATTGTCTTCTGCCCCGTCGATATATCCCGGCCTTATGAAATAGTGTCCAACAGGGTCAAGAGGCTTTGAGCACATCGGGAAGCTGGGCGATGAAATCCCGGATTTCATCACGGACTTTTCGGTAACAGTCCAGCTTTTTTTCCTTATCCTCAATCGATTGTGCAAGACGGGGCGGGTCTTCGAAGCCGGCATGAATACGTTTTGCCCTACCCGGAAAATAGGGGCAATTTTCATGTGCGTTATCACAAACCGTAATGATGACATCAAACGGAATGTTCTGTACTTCTGCGATGTTTTTGGAGTGGTGTGAAGAAATATCTACTCCAACTTCGGACATGACCAGGACAGCGTTCTGATTCATGCCGTGTATTTCCGTTCCAGCAGAGTAGGGCTCGAGTATATCTCCATGTAAATACCTTGCCCAGCCCTCAGCCATCTGGCTTCTGCAGGAGTTTCCGGTACAGAGAAAAAGAACAGAGGTTTTTTGCTGCATACAAATGGTACCTAGAGTGTATGAAAGTAAGCACATTCGGTTTCCCTAACGCTAATGATACAAAAGATGGTGGTTCGAGAGGAATTAGCGGTGTGTATTTAACATACTCGTAACAATTGTGACGCGCTCGGGTCGGCAAAGTATCATTGAGGAACTCTCTCTGAAGTACCTGCATAAGTATGCTTTGAAGACCGTGTCAAAAGGAGTGAAGTCGGTACAGATTATTCAAGAGCAGCCGTAATGCTGAGTCGAAGCAGAAGAGGAGAGGAGACTTCAGGCGTATTTGTCTGCTTCATGAACGGCAAGCACAAAATTTCTGATCTTATCATGATCCTTTTTCCCCGGGGTTGATTCTACGCCGCTTGCAGTGTCTACCGCGTAGGGTTTAATCAGCCGGATTGCTTCAGAGACGTTTTCCGGTTTCAGCCCACCGGCAAGGATTCCCGTGCCGATATGCTCTGTTTCCCTGAAGATTATTTCCGCCAGCTGTTTTTCAATGACATGTCCTGTTCCGCCCGGTTGTCCCGGCCGGTATGCATCGAAGAGAAAAGAGGTTATTCCGGTCTCTGCAGAAAATGTTCTGACAGCGTCAATGGTAAAATCCGGTCCGGTGCGGAAAACACGGATGACTTTTGCGCCTCTGACGGCAACAGCCTTTTCAGCTGTATACCGTTCAGCATGGAGCTGGGCAAGATCAAGCCGGCAGAGGTTGCATATCTGATTTACTTCATTGGGCTCCTGTTCAACGAATACACCCACACAGGAAATAAACGGGGGGAGTTTTTCAATGATACTCAGTGCGGTTTCAGGCTGGATATATCGCGGGCTTGCCTTGCTGAAATTAAACCCGAGAGCATCAGCGCCGGCCGTACAGGATGCGATAGCGTCATCGGGATTTGTGATGCCGCAGATTTTGATTTTTGTCATACAGGCCCGGAGGTTCAGTATTGAATGCCCTTTATGCTTTATGCAAGAGCCACAGCTAAAAAAGTATACTAAAAAGTTTAATAACAGGGGGATCGTGCAGAAGTGATTTTTAGTTTTGACTTATTTTTTTATACTTTGTTCGTCCGGTATTTTGGTCAGGGCATTGGGGTGTGGCCAAGCGGTAAGGCATCGCCCTTTGGAGGCGACATGCGCAGGTTCGAATCCTGCCACCCCAGCGTATGAAGAGCAAGATCAGTCTGATCGGACTGATCGGGAAAAAAAAGAAAGGCAGCCTTTTTCGGGCTGCCTTTCTTTTTTTCTGTTCCTTTTCGGGGTCAGTAGCGGTAATGTTCCGGCTTATACGGGCCGTCAACAGGAACGCTGATATAGTCGGCCTGTTCCTGTGAGAGTCTGGTGAGTTTGACTCCCAGTTGTTCGAGATGCAGTCTTGCTACCTCTTCGTCGAGTTTTTTCGGGAGGCAGTAGACGCCTGTTTCATACTCTTTTGTCCAGAGCTCGATCTGAGCAAGTGTCTGGTTCGTAAACGAGTTGCTCATGACAAACGAAGGGTGACCTGTTGCACAGCCGAGGTTGACAAGACGACCTTCTGCGAGCAGATAGATCGAGTGACCGTCTTCAAACGTATATTTATCATACTGCGGTTTGATGTTGGTCTTTGTCGCGCCGACATAGTCATTGAGCTTTTCGACCTGGAT
>JAPHUN010000328.1 GCA_026193435.1 Chlorobium sp. | reverse complement strand
TCTCTCAGCGTTGTCGCTGATCATGTTTCTTCTGCCTCTGGCAGATGCACAGTCTAAAACAGTTGCTGCATCGTCGGATGATATCGTGTTCAAGGCTTCTCCGGTTCAGGAAGAGGCTGAGCAGTATCTCAGCCGCTATCTTATGCAGTATCATTTCAGGCGTGTGGCGGTAAATGATTCACTTTCCCAGGAGATTCTCGCCCGTTTTCTCGAGCAGCTTGATGAAACGAAAAGTTACTTTCTCGCTTCCCAGGTCGAGCAGTTCAATAAAGAGATAGGTAAGAGTATCGACGATCAGTTTCTTGCCGGAAAAGCCGATGCGGGATTCAGGATTTACAACACCTTTTTGTCACAGGCGAAAAAGAAAATGCGGTTCATGATCGCACGGCTCGATACAGCCCGTTTTAATTTCACCGTCCGTGATACCTTTGATCTCAAAAGAAAGGACGCTCTATGGCCGTCAAACAAGACAGAACAGCAGGCAAGGTGGCTGAAGGAAGCCAAATATCAGTTGCTTACCCTGAAATATTCAGGTGAAGAGGAGGATGATGAGCCGCGCAAGGTGCTTAAAAAGCGGTATGAAAATCGTCTCTCCCTGCTTGAAAAGCAAACATCCGATGACGCGTTCCGGGCGTATAACTATGCTCTGACAACATCGTTTGATCCGCATACAAGCTATTTTTCTCCAAGGGATTATGAGGATTTTCAAATAGATATGAGCCGCTCACTCGAAGGTATCGGCGCCAAGCTTCAGAGTGAAAACGAGTACACTGTTGTCAATGAAATTATTCCCGGTGGCCCGGCGTTTAAAAGCGATCTGCTCAAAAAAGGGGACAGGATAGTCGGTGTTGGGCAGAATGCCGGCGGCGAAATCATCGATATCGTCGGATGGAGAATCACTGATGTGGTCAGACTCATCCGTGGCAAGAAAGGATCCACAGTCCGTTTGAAAATTCTTCCTGTGAGTCAGGCGAATAAAGGACCTTCCAGGATTATCAGAATTGTAAGGGATGAGGTGACGCTCGATGAGCAGTCCGCAAAAAAAGAAGTGATCAATTATGAGGGTAAAAAAATCGGTGTGATAACGGTACCCGCATTTTACCTTGATTTCGAGGGAGAAAAGAACAACAAGCCTGATTACAAGAGTACCAGCAGGGATGTCGGGAAAATTCTGACCGAACTCAAGCAGGAGGGAGTGGTCGGTATTATTCTCGATCTGAGAAACAACGGTGGAGGAGCGCTTGAAGAAGCGGTCAAACTTACCGGTCTGTTCATCCCCGAGGGTCCCGTAGTCCAGGTGAAAAATGCGCGTGACGGCGTTTTAGTGCTGCGTGATGAAGATGCTGATGTGGTATATGACGGACCGCTTGCTGTGCTGGTGAACCGTTATAGCGCCTCGGCATCTGAAATTCTTGCCGCTGCTATCCAGGATTATGGAAGGGGCGTGATTATCGGAGGCAGGACATTTGGAAAAGGTACGGTACAGAGTATTCTCAAGATCAACAGGCCGTTCAACTTTTTCTACAAAAATAACGACGACCTGGGACAGATTAAGCTCACCGTAGCCAAGTTCTATCGTATTTCAGGAGAAAGCACGCAGCACCTCGGGGTTACTCCTGATATTGTTTTCCCGTCGTTTATTGACAGCAAGGTGGTTGGAGAGGATACCTATACAAGCAGTCTTCGTTCTGATGTGATTTCTCCGGTAAAAAATTCTGAACCTGCGCGATTGAGCGCTGAAGCTATAAATCTCCTCAAGAAACGTTATATCGGACGCTTAAGCAGCGATTCGCTCTATGCACGGTACGTGAGTGACCTGAAAACCCTCAAGAACTTCAGAGATAAAGAGGTTATATCGCTCTATGAGCCTGATTTCAAGGCAGACAATGATCGTATTCAGGGATTCGAAGCCCAGTGGAACAAAGAGGATGAGCCGGATCTTCTGCTCAAGGAGTCAGCAGGAATTGTTGCCGATATCGCCGATCTGTCAAAGAAACCGCTTATTGTCGGCGGTGAGGCGGCACCGTGGCACACGAGAAGGAAGTAAGTCGGATGACAAAAAGAGTGACAGTAACAAGTGACGAGTGACTTTTGCCCTTTACCTTTTGCCTTCCCTTATTACTTCCTGAGTTTGCCTCTGGCGATAGTTAACTGTTGTTCAACCGACGCAAAAGAGGTGCTGCCGTGAGAGTGTTTTGAGTTGATGCTTGCTTCAGGTGTCAGCGCGTCGTAGAGGTCTTCGTTGAAGAGGTCGCAAAACCCCCTGTACTCTTCCAGGGAAATCTTCGGCAGGGAGGTGCTTTTTTCGATCGCATGGCTCACGATCTTTCCGGTTATCCTGTGTGCTTCGCGGAAAGGAAGATTTTTTCTTACGAGATATTCGGCGATTTCCGTTGCAAGGCTCAGGTCTTCGCTGGTAAGTGTTTTCAGCCTTTTTTCGTTCAGTCTGGTATGCGCGAGCATTTTTGTGAAGATTCTTACACTTGAAACCGTCGATCCTGCTGAATCAAATAACGGCTGCTTATCCTCCTGCATGTCCCTGTTATAGGAGAGAGGAAGGCCTTTCATGATCGTCAGGATGCTCATAAGATTACCGTAAACTCTTCCTGTTTTTCCTCGTACAAGTTCAGCAATGTCCGCATTTTTTTTCTGGGGCATGATCGACGAACCGGTAGAGAAGGCGTCGCTTATCTCTATATAATTGAACTCCGAGCTGCTCCAGAGTATGAGGTCCTCACAGAACCTCGAAAGGTGCATCATGATGATCGAGCACGCTGAAATGAACTCTATGATGATATCACGGTCACTGACGGCATCAGTGCTGTTCTGGAAAAGGTCACTGAAATCCAGCAGTTCCATGCTTCTTTTCGCGTTGATGGGCAGTGTGCTTCCTGCAAAAGCAGCGGCACCGAGGGGAGAGATGTCAACCCGCCTGAAGAGATCTTTGAGTCTTTCGCCGTCCCGCAGGAACATATTGAAGTAGGCCAGATAGTAGTGCCCTGCAGAGACAGGCTGTGCCCGCTGCAGATGAGTATAGCCGAAAATTATCGTGTTCCGGTAGATATCCGCCTTTTCGACCAGCAATGTTTTCAGACCGTCAAGTGCCTCACCCAGTTCGCCGATCACCTTTTTCAGGTAAAGCCTTGTGTCTGTGGCGACCTGGTCGTTCCGGCTTCTGCCCGAATGCATTTTGCCTGCTATGGGTCCGATCTTTTCTTTCAGCCGGTTTTCTATGACCGTGTGGATATCTTCATCCTCCCAATCAGGTATAAGCGCTCCTGAGCTGATCTCCTGCTCGATATCCTCAAGTCCCTCGATGATAAGTCTCGCCTCTTCGACAGGAATTATGGCTTCTTCTGAAAGCATGGTTACATGGGCGATCGATCCCCTGATATCTTCCTGATACAACACCTTGTCGACATCAACTGAAGAAGAGAAAAGCAGAGCCTCCCGGTCAAACGGTTCAGAGAAACGGCTTTGCCAGAGGAGTTCTTTTCCGGTGCTTTTGTTCGTGTCCATCAGGTTGAAAGTCAGGTTGGAGAAGTCTGTTAGCCGGAAGATAAGAAATATTGCTTCGCTCGAAAAGTCCTTTGCATGCTTCTTCCTTTTAATGTAAAGTACTTTACATAGTAAAGTTGGCATAGATAATGACTGCCTCTTCCGGTGAACGTCTGTTTGGATGCCACATCAGCAGCCGCGTATCAACAGAAATGAAGTAGTACGGGAGGAACCGGCTGTCTGAGCCGGTTAACCCTTCTGTTTCAGCTCCAGTTTTTCGAAAAGGCTTTTGGTGGATCGTTTTATCGCGACCGAGGGTACTGTAAAGTTTTCCACCAGTTTGTTCAGGGAGGGGAGGGGTGCGGAATGGTGTTGTGCCTGATTGAGCATGGCTTGCGCGATCGAGTGTTCGAGCTGTGTCAGATCCTTTCTCTCTTTCAAAGCGGCGTCAAGCATAGAGAATCCTTTTGTTGTACCGCTTATTCTTGCGAGATCTCCAAGCATCTCTTGTGTGCGGGCGCGCGAAGGCGTGCCGCTCCCGGTTTCCGGTTCCATGGTGACGCGATGGAGGAGCCAAGGGGCAGTTGACAGCATGCCATTGGAAAAGAGGTCGGAAAATGAGCCTTCAGGTACGATGGAACTGCGGCGGAGGCTTTCGCGAGTCAGGAGTTCCCAGCTTCTGGTCAGCATGGGAGGTGAAGAGAGTGCAAATGACTTTTTGTCAAGTCTATCACTGCTCTTTCTCAGCCAGAGTGAAAGCACATCGGGGTGAGGGCCGATTAAAGACTCGAGTTTTCCGGCTATGGCGTCGATGATCGTATAGTCCGGCCTTCGGTTAGTAAGCAACTGGTGCGCGCCGTAGATGCCGAACATGGGGTTGTCGATATTTTCTGCAAAGAGTTTGCCGAATGAGTTCTCATCTACAACCGTTCTTCCGCTTTCAAGTGCAATTTTCGACAGTTCGGTCATTCGGCTGGACGCTGACGCGGGATCAAATATTTTGCCGGTTTTCATCATGTGTACCGACGATGATTTAAGCAGCACTCTGGTGATATGTTCCTCAACTGCTTCTGACTCTCTGAGAGAGAAATCGGTCGTCATTCCAAAGAACAGCGTTTGCCAGTTCTCACAGGCGACAAGAAACCTTTCAAAGGTTCCAAGGGCTCCGGTATCGACCTGCAGTCGATAGGTGCCGGGATCGAGCTCGACCTGTAAACACCAGCATCCGTTCTCACTATTGTGGATACCATCGTCCATACCGGCAATGGTTTTTCCTTCAAGGGAGTGCAAGGTTACTCCCTCTCCCGGGTTTTCAGATGAACCGGAATGCTGGTGGCGTATAAAGAGAAAGAGCCTGCTGCCTTTTCCTGCTTTCAGATGTACTTTTCCGCTTTGTTGACTTGCGATGGTGCGCTGACGGGCGTTGTCCTCATGGGTGTTGAGAAGGGGAGTCGTGGATTCGAATGATAACGGCGGTTCTTTGAACACAACCTGTGACTGATTATTTCCTACTTCAATAAGCCGGTCTTCCTGCGTCATGCCGGAACGGAAGCGTACCTTGTAGAGACCGGGAGAGACCGACTGTTCGAGTTTTCCGATGCCGCTCTCAATGCGTTCAAAACGGTTGCTCACAAGAAAAATTTCCGTGGCATTATCAGGAGCCTGGATGGTCAGCGGAATTTTTTTTTCAGATCGTGATTTCGATGTCATCGTTCAGCAGTTGAATCAGTTTATTTCTATCGGTTCCTTCAATCGAAAACTTATAGAGGCCGGGGTCAAGACTCACGGACAGACGTTCGCTTTTGAATGGTATCGAGTCGAGCGCTTCAAGCTCGCCGTTTTGAATGTGACAGATCTCGTTCCCTCTGAATTCCTGCAGTGTAATCGTGACAAGAGGTTTGTGTGGAGATGTCGAGTCTTCACGTGTAAACCAGATCAGGTCATTATAGTTACCGAGGTCTATCTCCGGAGGAGGTACCTTTGTGTCGCCTGCAATTTCATCGATAACATTGTGGATATACTTTTTAATTGTTTCACCTTTGACATTGCCAAGCCTGTTCGCCCTGGCTTTTGCAAGTGCCTCGAGCAGCGCTATGGTAAATATCCCGTACGTTCTGTTGCCGCGTTCCATGAAACGTTTCTCTTTTGCCGCATTTCCCCACGGTGATGCGAACGCATAGAATTTACGGACTTTTCGAGCTTTTTCCGGGTCATGGCTGGTATTGGGCAGGACAGGATAGGTGAAGGGGTGCATCAGGTTTTTTGTCCTGCAACAATCCATCACCAGGACAATTTCATCAAACACAGCTGCCTGTGAAAGCCAGTTCGCATAGGCTGTAACAGCGACGTGCAGCCCGATATACACATCGGCGTTCGCGGTATACAGAGCCGTGTCCATAGGATTTGTATGGCTGTCGGATGCTTTTCCGAAACCGTGTCCCGAAGCAAAGATGTAGAGCCTTCTTCCTGAAGTGTTTCCCAGTGTTCCCGCTATAACCCAGGGACGGAAAAGCTTTTCAATATCTTCCCGGTTCGGTCTTGCTTCCTCGATCTGTTCGCAGCAGGAAGGATCAAACTTTTTTGACAGACAGAAACGGGAGGTGCAGATGCTGATATTTTTCTTTGGGAGGTTTCCTCCATCCTTTTTCCTGAGCCACTGTGTAAAGAGGTCGACATCGTTTCCCGGGCCTTCAAGAGAGGTCAGGCCGGGATAGGCCGAGATGCCGATAACGATGGCGTAGTCGTCAGCTGCCATTGGAAAATCCTTTTTTGAGAAGGTGTTCGATGCTTTTTAGCGTTTTTTTATCGTTGTCAAAATCACCGTGCTTGAGGGAGGCGCTTTTCATCCCTGCGAGAGAATCGCTTTTGGTGACTGACCAGACGACACCTCCCGGGGTGCTGTTTATGAAGTTACGGGCAACGGTAAGTTCTGGAAACCTCCTGTCAGGAAAGAGGCGGCGATTGAAAAACCGCTGCATGCCGATAACAGGTACGTCATAACCGTTTTCAAGGACCCCGGAGATAAAGTACAGAAGAGAGTGAGGGTAAAGGAACGGCACGAGCTTGTCTGCTTTTTCGTGCTTGTCCTGCATGGTGAACATGCGGAAGCTGCCAATTCTGTGTTTGTGTCTTTCTATCGAACTCGAAATCTTTGTAAAAGTGGCCGCGGGAGCGAGAAAGATTATTTCAAAACGCTGGTCGGGTAGAAGTACTGCGGCTTTGTCGAGAAACTCGGCGATATAGATCGCTCCTGTACTGTGACCGACTACTGTTATCCGGGGAGGAGCGGCCGGATCTGATTTTGCTGCTATTTCAGAAAGGAAAGCGCTGCCGCCGAATATTTTTTCGTTATCTCCGAAAGCATCCGCTGTATCCTTTTTCATCAGGTCCCATATGAATTTCCCGGCATTTGACAGATACAGTTCCCGCAGAATCTCTTCAACGATGGTTGCATGCAGTCCATGGTCTCGCTTGTTGACAAAACGGCTTACCGTTCTTGCGGCAAGGGCGGCTATCGCCTGTATCATTTTTCCTGTCTCAATCAGACCTTTTTCACCGGAAGAAGGTCTTGTTATGAACCGGTCAAGCGCATCCGGATCGATCAGGGTCACTGTTGAAGCACGGAGATGAAAACCACGCTCTTTTTTTTCTTTTTCTATTGCCTCGGGTGTGCGCAACGTTTGTGAAATTTTCTGTATTTCACTGATAAGCTGGTAATCGAGATACAATTCCTGTTCGAGAGAGAGCCGCTCGAAGTCGCTGAGTTCGGATATTTTTTTTTCGACTGCGAAGGTTTTGAGAAGAGAGGGATTCTGCGAACTCAGGGCTTCGTCCACTGACGAGGTCAGGATCGAACTGTCAGGGGTGTCCGTCAGGCTGACTGGACCGCGTATGCCCTCGACCTTTGAGAGCTTTCGAAAAACAACCTTGAGAAGCAGTTTCCAGAGGTGGCGGAAAAACTCTTCGGAGCAGATTTCATCGAGGTTGTTGCGAAGAATCTCCAGAATTCCCGATTCCCAGATAAAAAAAACCGGATACGCATTGCCTTTTGTGTATGAAGAAGAAAGCCGTGCCGCGTTTTCCAGAGCGGTATCACGACTGACAAGCCCCCCATGAAAGTGAAGGACGATGTTGCCGCGCTCTACTGCCCGCGAAACAAGGCTGGAAACATGCTCAAAAGGGGTATCTGCAGCAAGTTTTCCGTTTTTCAGGTGGATACATTGTTCGTGCAGTGACATAGTACGTTCCTCCGATGTCTGCTGAAAATGCACTGGCAAATTAGAAGCCCTGTAAGATTTCTGTCAGGTGGATTGCTTATGCGTATTTACAAAGTAATGTACGGCAGAAGGGAGGAAAAAGCAAAAGCCTCCGGAGTTTACAGTCTCTGAAGGCTTTTACTATCGATCATGTTCGGATACTACTTTCTCAGGTACTGGAAGCTCGGATCAGGTCTTCCAACAAAACAGGAGCGTGTAAAACCGTATTTTTTTATGATCGCAAAGGCTTTTTCCGCTTCAGCCTTTTTGTTGCCGAAATCAAACATCCAGTGATTGCCGTCAACAATCTTCCAGCTTCCGCTGACATTTTTCACCTGAATGGTGTTGGGATTGAAGCGTATGCAGTCTTCACCGGGTATTCCGCCTTTTGGCGCTTTGCCGGAAACCAGCATGTACTGGAAGCTCGGATCAGGTCTGCCAACGAAGCATGTCTGGTTCATCCCGTAGTGTTTGATGATTTTCAGTGCTCTGTAGGCTTCGTTTTGCTTGTTTCCAAAATCAAACATCCAATGGCTTCCGTCAACAATTTTCCAGCTTCCATTGATATTTTTTACGCTTGCATTCTGCGGGTTGAAAGACAGGCAATCTTCCTGAAGGGCCGGTCCAGGCTGAGGGATCGGTAATGGCTGCGGTGGCAACGGCACGGGCGTAAGCATGAGCATTCTTTTGAATGTGGCCGACGAGGTATAGTTGGACCGGTTGCTGCCGTCGGTGAAACGGGTAAATGTTTCTGCTTTCAGACGGTTATTGCCTGCAGGCTTCACGATGACGAGAGTCTGGCTGAAACTGGTCTTAAACATTGCTGACATGGTTTTGCCTGTCTGCATCATGTCGGCTGAAACGTTAGGCGCAAAGAGAAATGCAGGCACTGTTCCCCAGTCGCAGTCTTGAGGATGGCATTTGCCCCATGCATGCAGTTTGATCGCGGAGCCCTGGTGGGATATTTCCATTTTGGTCATGCCGCGGGTGTTGATATCCATGTTGACCCATGTTCCGTTGAACTGGTTGATGGATGCCCAACTGACAGACTGGTGCAGGAGTAGCAGGAGAAGAAACGACGAAACGGTCAAGAGTATCTTTTTCATGAAAAACCTCCTCGTATGGGATTTGTGGTGAGGGTGAGACCATGTGTAAATACGGTAACGACAAAAGTTACTGCACAGGGAGGTTAAAAGCAATTGTGCAGGGTTAATAATCTGTACAACGCATTGAAACGACACAGTCCCGGCTGTATAAACCACCGGGGCTGTGCATGAACGATATGTTGCTATGTTTACTTTCTGTTATTCGCCTGAACCTCGCTGTAGGTTTTCAGACCGAGGCCGTAGAGGTGTATGAACCCTTCAGCGGCCTTGTGATTGAAGGTGTCGGCTTCGGTGTACGTTGCCAGTTCTTCATTGTAGAGCGACCAGGGAGATGTTCTTCCGAGCAGGGTGACCGAGCCTTTGAAGAGTTTGACCCTGACGAGGCCGGTGACATGTTTCTGGGTGGCGTCAACGAATCCGTCAAGCGCTTCGCGCATCGGGGAGAACCAGGTGCCGTTGTAGATAAGGTTGGCGTAGTCCTGACTGATCGTGTTCTTGTATTGGAAGACGGTTTTTTCCAGTGTCAGCCTTTCAAGTTCACGATGGGCGAAATGGAGGATCGTAGCCGCAGGCGCTTCATAGATCTCTCTTGACTTGATGCCGACAACCCGGTTCTCGATCATATCGAGACGACCGACGCCATGGGCGGCACCTGACTTGTTGAGCTCCACAATAAGATCAAGGCCTTCCATTTTCCTGCCGTCAAGTGCGACAGGCACACCCTGTTCAAATTCAATGTCGATCACCGCGGCTTTATCCGGGGCTTTTTCCGGAGATGTCGTGATCTGATACGCGTCTTCCGGTGGCGCTACCATCGGATCTTCAAGGACGCCGCATTCGATGCTGATTCCCCAGATGTTTTCATCGATGGAGTAGGGGCTCTTTTTTGTGGCGGAAACCGGGATGCCGTGTTTTTCAGCATAGGCCATCTCTGCTTCCCGCGAATTGAACTCCCATTCGCGAAGCGGGGCAAGAACCTTGAGGTGAGGTGCAAGAGAAGCGAAGGTTACTTCAAAACGGACCTGGTCATTCCCCTTACCGGTACATCCGTGGGCGATCATGGTGCAGTTTTCGGAGAGAGCGACATCCACAAGGGCTTTGGCAAGAAGCGGGCGACCAAGGGCTGTCGCGAGAGGATACACCTCTTCGTAAAGAGCTCCGGCCTTGAGCGCGGGCCAGATATAGTTTTCAACGAACTCTTTGCGCAGATCGAGGAAAGAGAACCCTGACGCCCCCGTATCAAACGCCTTTTGTTCAAGGTTTTCTATTTCTTTCTGTTGGCCGAGATTGCCGGTCACGGCAACGATATCCGCATCGTATTTATCCTTCAGCCACTTAATCATGACAGATGTATCGAGCCCGCCGGAATAGGCTAAAGCGATTTTTTCCCTTTTCATAGTTGTATTGGATCAGTTGTTTAAAAGATTTGTTTGCATGTAGTCCAGGATTGAACGAATATCATGAACTGAAGACGGAATAACAAGAACGGTATCGTCTCCGGCGATAGTGCCGAGAATTCCAGGGTTTTTGAGATGGTCGATAAATGAACCGACTCCGTGCGCTCTGCCCGGAAGGGTTTTGATCACTATTGAGGATTCATTGGATTCAATGGACTGGATCTCCATTTCCACCAGTCCCTTGATCATCTGTCCGGGATTGTCTTCCGGGATCATAAGTCGATAACCGCTGGTTGTTCGTGAACGAAGCACACCCAGCTCAGAGCAGTCCCTTGAGAGCGTCGCCTGAGCGACATCAATACCCCTTTTTTCCAGAAGCAGGATGAGCTCATGCTGGTTGGTCACCGTGCTGCTCAGTAGAATTTCCTTGATTTTGCGATGCC
>JAPHUN010000320.1 GCA_026193435.1 Chlorobium sp. | reverse complement strand
CTGCCCCAGGTCTGGGAGCAATTGCCTGATAAAAAAATGTTTCTTGAACATCTTTGCATGAAAGCCGGTCTGCCTGAAGACGCCTGGAAAGCGCCCGGTCTGAAAGTTATGACTTATCAGGTACAGTATTTCGACGAAAAAAATTGAGGGGCGCTTAAAAAGTCCGTCTGCTGCGTTGTGCTCGCCGTGAAAGCCCTCAACGTACAAAAAGTACGCCCTCAACCTTTCCCGGTTCACGCGCGTTTTTCCTGAATTTGTTGATATAATTATTCTTAAGGATTTTAAACAGCCATGCCTTGCAGTTTGTTCCCTTTTCAAAAGAACTGAAAAATTTATACGCTTTGAGGTAGGTTTCCTGGACCAGATCATGAGCATCACTTGGATTCATCGTGAGATGTAAGGCGTAATTGTAGAGCGCGTTAATGTGCTCAATAGCTTCCTCCTGGAACTCCTTCTGCTTGATTTTGTCCTTTTCGGAAAGTATGCTTTTTTGCTCGGGAGCATTTTTATTATCTGAGGAACTCGACATATTATAAATTCGATAAGTGTTCTGTGTGCGGATCGTTTTTTGAACTCGTCTTCAGCAGTCTTCTCATTATATATATACCTAAGTTGATCGTTTCAACAAATGCTTTTTGCTGTCAACTTCATACTATATAAAGTTTTATGCTGAATATTCTTGCATCGAACATCTCTCCCGATGGGTCGCGCGACCAAAATGCAGAAAAATCGCATGTGTTGAAACCCTATGGGATTGTCGGTCATGCTGCATCTGCTTCGTTACAGGGAACTTGCGGTAGTACACTACAGCGGCGTTCCCTGTGCCTTGCATCTACAGCATGCTCAACAATCGCTCAACTTAGGATATATAATATAAGAATCTATTTTAATAGGGCTTAGAACAAGATAATTACGGTTATTCAAACATGGCTTATTCTGCGGATGTTCTCATTGTCGGCGCCGGTATAGGCGGGTTGACAGCGGCGGCCCTTCTTCAGGAAAGGGGTTTTTCAACGCTTACGCTTGAAAAAAACAGCTATCCCGGTGGAAGCTGTGCTTCATTCAGCCACCAGGGGTATACGTTTGACGCCGGCGCTTCAGTCTTTTACGGTTTTGCAGGTGACGAAAAAAGCGGAACGCTCAATCTTCATACCCGTATATTTAACAGGTTGGGCATCACGCTGCCGACTATAGCGGATCCTGTTCAAATTCATTATCACCTTCCTGATGGCCTTGAGGTTCCTGTTTACTATGAAAAAGAAAGATTTCTCGCCACCCTGATAGACCGCTTTCCATCAGAAGAGGTCGGTATACGGGCATTTTATCAGGAACTGGAGGCCGTATACGAAATACTCAGCGCACTGCCTGCCGGTTCACTTGAGGATGTGACGCATATCCTTCAGGTCGGAATGAAACATCCCGGAAAGGTGATGGCTCTTGCCGTGAAAACCTTCAAGTCGATGGGAAAGACTGCGAGGAAATATATCAGCGATGATGAATTGCTCAGATTTATTGATATGGAATCCTATTCCTGGGCTGTTCAGGATGCCGTTTCGACCCCTCTGGTCAACGCGGGCATATGCCTTGCAGATCGGCATCATGGCGGCATCAACTATCCTGCCGGAGGTTCGGGGGCAATACCGGCTGCTTTATGCGAAGGAATAAGGAAGTTCGGCGGAGAAGTTGCGTTCGGTTGTGACGCCGAGGAGATTCTGCTTCAAAACGGCAGAGCAGCAGGTGTCAGGTTGAGAAACGGCGAAGTTTTTACGGCAAAAGCGGTTATATCCAATGCTACCGTATGGGATACATTCAATCGCCTTCTCAAGGATCCCCGTTACGATATTTCTGAAGAGCGATTTCTCAGGGCGCCCAGCTGGTTTCAGTTGTATCTGGGTGTAGACGCAGGAGTTATTCCCGATGGGTTTCATGTGCATCATATTCTTGTGGATGAATGGGACAAGTACAATGAAATTGGCGGTACGATATATTTTTCCGCACCATCGATGCTCGATCCTTCTCTTGCGCCGGAAGGAAAGCATGTTATTCACGCTTTCGTTACTGATGAAATGGATCGCTGGAACGGGTATGCAAGGGGAGAGAGCGCCTATAGCAGAGCCAAGGAAGGGTTTGGGAATTCGGTGATTATAAGAACTGAAAAAATTCTTCCTGGACTTTCTGATGCACTTGATGTGAGATTATTTGCAACCCCCCTGACCAATCAGCGTTATCTGAACCGCTATAAAGGCTCCTACGGTCCTCTTCTTTATCCAGGGCAGAATGTTCTGCAGAAACCACAGAACTGCACAGTGGTGAAGGATCTTTATGCTGTAGGGGACAGTACGTTTCCAGGGCAGGGGGTTATTGCTGTGACCTATTCCGGTGTTTCCTGTGCGTCATACGTTGCCAGAGTGCTGGGAAATCCGCTTGAATATTTATAAAAGACAGGGAAACGGCTATCCTGTTGCCAGGAGCATGTCAATTTCACGGCAGGGAAGACCGGTGAGTTCGGCAAGGGGTTTCTGCGTTACGTACCCTTTGTACGTGTACGTGCCTTTGCGAAGGCTATGGCTGTTCCAGAGGATTTCAGTGATGCTTTCATATGCCGTCAGCTTCATAAGGAAGGGGAGCAGTGTATTTGTCAAGGCGAAGGTGGCCGTTCTGGCAACAGCAGAGGGTATATTCGGTACGCAGTAGTGCGTGACACCGTACTTGACGAAGATCGGATTTGTATGTGTTGTATGCCTGCTGGTCGCAAAACAGGCGCCCTGATCAATTGAAACATCGATGATAACCGAGCCGGGTCTCATTGTCTTTATGACATCCTCGCTGACGATGTGTTTGATGACTTTCTGCTTGGGGCTGAGCGCCCCTATCATGACATCTGATATTTTTGCAAGCTCCGCGATGTAGTGGTCGTTGGCAATAGCAGTGACAATATGGCGGTTGAAGAATGCCTCGAA
This sequence comes from Chlorobium sp., assembly GCA_026193435.1. Lineage (GTDB taxonomy): Bacteria > Bacteroidota > Chlorobiia > Chlorobiales > Chlorobiaceae > Prosthecochloris. The sequence continues at coordinate 36 of JAPHUN010000320.1, read as the reverse complement.
CCGGCGAAGCCTGTTTATCTCCTTGTCAATGACGGT
>JAPHUN010000159.1 GCA_026193435.1 Chlorobium sp. | reverse complement strand
TTAGGGCTCGAGAGTTCATAACAGACCTTGACACCGACGATGGTATATCCGGGAAGGGTGGGGACACCCATTTCGACAACTTTGTTTCCTCCGGGAATTCCGGTATCTCCGGTGGTGGTTGATTTGATATTCAAGCCGCTGAGCCCTCCCGTAAGCGACCGAAGAGCAGCAAAGGAGGTTTTGACACTTGGATCACCAGGCAAAAGATCGAGGTGGTTCAACCACATGACCTTTGTCTTCTTTACTTCAGGTTTAATAATATTGGTAACAGGTTTCACTTCTTTGGTAATGGCCGGTTTCATTTCTTGAGTGATAACCGGTTTCTGGGCCATGATAATACATGCCGCCAATGAGATCATCACGGCAAATCCCGCTTTAAATTTTTTCTGCATAACGTTTCTCCATGTTGATTGTTTTTTTCCTGGTTCCTCAATACTCGAAAGCTGATGTCCTGATCACTTCTTTCGTACTGTAAATAACTATGCACTACTGTAGGGCGCCTCTATTTATTTATTCCGCAATTCAATTGCTTCGTTGAGCGGACAGAAAGGGGTTTCTGCGCTCCGTTCGCCTTGCACTTGAACCGCTCATGACAATAAATCCAGGAGCCCTGTACTGAGGTTCCCTTGAAATGGGGTTTTCATGATGGAAAAATTCACCATCATGTAAAGTTATCACTTTTATTTTACAAGATCCTTGCGGATGCGTTTTTTTGTGACAGAAGGTGCATATGATATTCCTGAAGGGAAGAATGGCTCATATACTGGAATGGTGCCTGTGTTTTTACTATTTATACCCAGAATGGGTATCGATGAGTATTTCGTATTTCGATAAATTGATCGTAGATTCTATTGTATTACTGAATTATAATCGATAAATGATTTTGATTTATGCAACAGGTGACTATTTCTCCAAAGTTTCAGGTGGTTATCCCGAGAAAAATAAGGGAGTCGTTAAAGCTGATACCCGGACAGAAAATGCAGGTTGTTCAATACGGGGAACGTATCGAGCTGATTCCTCATAAAGAGGCGCATGAGATGAGGGGGTTTCTGAAAACAATTAACGCTGAGTCAAATGCCGTGGAGGGTATCATATGAATCTCGTAGATAGTTCGGGATGGATAGAGTTTTTTAACGATGGTCACTACGCATCGTACTTTCTCGAAGCGCTTCGTGATATGGGTAAGGTCATTGTACCGACCCTTTGTTATTATGAAGTGTTTTCCTATGTCATGAGAGGAATGAGTGATACCGAGGCGCTTCAGGTAGTGGCTTTCATGCAGCAGGCGGAGTCTGTTGATCTGACCGATGCAATTGCTGTTCATGCTGCAAGATTACAGGTAAAGCACACTATCGGGCTTTCCCCGGCCATTACTCTGGCGACAGCTCAGTTGCATCATGCCACGATATGGACTCAGGAGGCTTGTCTCAAGGATTTTCCTGAGGTTAAGTATTACCCGAACAGGAGGGATTGACGTAAACAGTTTACTTTATAAGATATAGGTTACCTATCTTACACAAGGCACCGTTATCACAAAGGATGTCTCCGGCAACAGACAAAGTCCATTTCAGGTATCCTTCAGGTTTTGAACAGCGTAAGTCACCGATCATGAAATACTCGAAGAATCGAAACCGAAAGATACGTCTGTTGCTTTCCGCTCTGTTCTTTCTGCTTTTTTCAGAGTGTCAGCCCGGGCACAGCGATCTTGATCTCAGTATGTACCAATACCGTGATACGAGGGATCTTGTGCGCTTTGTTTATGACGCGGCACGTGTACTGCAGAAGAAAGGCCTGTCCAGTATTGATTATTTCCGCAATAATCGAAGCTTGTACAAGCAGAAAAATTATTATCTCTACGTCTATTCCCTGGACGGCACCAACCTTTTCCATGCAGGTATGCCTGAGCTTGAGGGCAGGAACCTGCTCCTGGCGACCGATAAGAACGGCAAGATGATAACCGGAATGATCCTGCGTGCGATAGAAAACCCTGTCAATCCCCACGGATGGGTTCATTATACATGGTGGGAGCCCGGCAAATTTTATCCTGTTCCGAAATCTTCCTGTCACTTCAAGGTAATTACCCCTGAAGGAAAAGAGCTGTTTGTCGGTGGAGGTATTGACTATCCTCAAGAAGAAAAAGAGTTTATCCGGATTGTTGTTGATGATGCCGTGTCAAGTTTCGAGCGGAAGGGAATGGCGGCAGTCAATGAAATTGCTGACCCGACGTCGGAATACAATTATCGGGAGGTTCGGGTTTTTGCTTTTCAATCAGATGGTTCAATGCTGATTTCTCCGGTTATGAATGAACGGTTTCAGAAGATGAGTATTGTCGGCTGTGTCGATGAGGTTGGTCATAAGCCATTTGATAAGGCCCTGAAGCGTCTTGAACAGCGGGAGAGTGTCTGGGAGGTTTTTCTTGCCAAAAGCCGATTCAAGCGTGGACTGATAAAAAAGTGCCTCTATCTGCGAAAAACAATGCTCGAAGACAGCGTTGTGTATGTCGGGGCGGTTACCGATCTGCCCGAACCTCCGTAACGGTTTTTGGGTACTTG
>JAPHUN010000050.1 GCA_026193435.1 Chlorobium sp. | reverse complement strand
AGATCCTTTGCCTTTTCAGCCGAACTGAAAAGTTCTGCGGCAAAAAACTGCTCAAGAAGATTGCGTTCATGTCCCGATACCGGATCAGTTGTCATGAACCGTTCGAGCATGCGGGCAACCCCTATCTTTCGGCTTTCAAGCAGGTGAATTTTCCATTGATCGGCAATGATAAACTCCACTGAACCACCACCTATGTCAAAAATCAGCTCAGGTTCCGAAGAGAGCCTGACGGCATGACGAACCCCGTAATAAATAAACTGCGCTTCTTCGAGACCGGAAATAATCTTGATCTTGAGGCCGGTTTCCTCCCGAACCCTATGCAGAAAATCGTTCCTGTTTTTGGCCTCACGAATGGCGCTGGTAGCAAACGCGATAATGTTTCCAGGGGCCACTCCGTGCTGTGCCGCGAGTACCAGAAAATGTTTCAGGGTAGTAATCCCTGATTCCATAGCCTTCTCTTCAAGCCTTTTGGTGGAAATACTCCCGCGACCGATACAGATCATTTCCTTGACGCGGTCGATTTCAACTATCCCTTTCTCTTCGGTATCCTCGACGACCACCATATGAAAAGAGTTCGTCCCGAGATCGATGGCTGCAACTCTTTTTGATTCATCAGACATCCCGGTCATGCTCATACATCATAGTGGATAAAAGCTTGAGTGCTTCTGGAAATCAGATCAGGTTATTCGAAGCGCTTGTAAGATACGCCTTTTAGCAAGGACAAAAAAAAGCCCGGAATAATTCCGAGCTTAAGAATAAAACAATTTATCTCCACCGCTTACAGTGAGAAATGTAAGTGAACAACAACCCAATCTGTTTACTGAGCTTCTATCGTATAAGCCTCAACACCACTATACACTACAGCAGGATCTGCAGTAGCAAGTGTTGTATAGCGTTCTTCATTGTTACTTTTTCTTTCTTTTATTTCTACAAATATTTTCTCTTCTCTGTTCAACTGATTTATTTTCAGGGAGTTTAACTCTTCTCAAACGCAAATTCATCAGGATCGCAAGAAATCATATGAGTAAATAACACGGTTTTTTCATGGCGGTTTATATTAGTTAAAAAACGTTGCATATCTTTACCCCCGTCACCGAAAATCAAGTACGTCTTTAACGTATCCCCGAAGCGGCGAAAAAACAACAGTATGCATCATTCAGAAACTGTCCATCAACAGTTCAGGTTCGAACTGGCTCGAAAGATCATCCATCTTTCCTCTGTCTCTATCGCCATAATTTACTGCTTCATCACCAGAGAACTTGCGCTTCTGCTGCTGATACCTCTTTTTTCGGGTTTTCTTCTGGTAGATATACTAAAAAACTTTATCCCCTCCCTCGCCCGCTGGTATCACAACACCTTTGACCCGATGCTCCGTGAGCATGAACTTTCCAAAGGAAACCCGCAGCTTAACGGAGCGACGTTCATTACGTTTTCCGCGCTGCTGCTCGTACTTTTTTTCCCGAAAGTCATCGCCATCACCTGCTTTTCACTGGTAGCGATTTCTGACACCATGGCCGCCCTCGTGGGCAGAAAATTCGGAAAGCACCCGATAGGTGAAAAAAGTATTGAAGGAAGTCTGGCGTTTCTGCTTTCGGCACTCATCATTGTCTCCATCATCCCTGGGCTCGACCTTTTTGCCGGAATCATTACCGCATTTGTCGCGACAGTGGTGGAGGCCCTTTCTCTGAAGATAAACGACTATAAAATCGATGACAATCTTACGATTCCACTATCGAGCGCTCTGATATGCTATCTGTATTATCTCCTTTTTTTGCCGCACCAACTGCCGCTGCTCGATACCTGTCCCTGAAATCTGAAAACTTGCAGCCCGGGAACTCACCCACTCAAAACCACTTATGCAGACAATAGTTACCGAATCCGTTGACGTAGCGGCGACATGGATCAACAAGGGGGAAATCGTTGCGTTTCCTACCGAGACGGTCTACGGACTTGGTGCGGATATCACCTCGGATGCTGCCTTAGAAAAAATATATACGGCAAAAGGAAGACCGCCTGACAATCCGCTTATTGTTCATATCCATTCCCTTCTTCAGATACAGGAAGTTGCCTCGGATATGCCGGAGAGTGCGAAATCGCTCATCCATCACTTTTTCCCCGGCCCCCTGACAGTCATACTTAACAAGAACCCGGACATCTCTCCACTGGTAACCGCCGGATTACTGACCGTTGGAATTCGCTTCCCTGCACATCCTGTCGCACAGGAATTTCTGAGACGATGCAACCATCCTGTAGCCGCTCCATCGGCAAATATTTCCGGCAGACCGAGCTCAACCGACTGGAAAGCTGTCTTTGACGACCTGAAAGGTAAAATACCCTGCGTGCTCAAAGGCCCTCAAAGCACCATAGGACTTGAATCAACCATTGTCGACTGTTCAGTCCATCCGCCCCGGCTGCTCAGATCGGGAGCGATCAGCCTGGAATCTCTGAGAAACGTTGTTCCTCAAATCAGAGCCGTGTCATCCAGCGAAAAAAAACATCCACCGAAAAGCCCCGGACTGAAATACCTCCACTACGCCCCTTCAGCACAGATCATTCTCTGCGAAGAGGGGAATTCCTCCATTGACAGAGACACAAAGAACGCATGGATAGGGCTATCTCAACCGCCTGAAGGCATAGCAAAAGCCGCTATTTGCAAAAATCCTGAAGAATACGCCTTCAGGCTTTTCAGTTTTTTCCGGGAATGCGACCGGGAAGGGATAGGTGTGATCTTCTGCGAAATGCCGCCAGCGGACGGCATCGGGCTGGCCATCCGCGACCGTCTGCAACGTGCCGCCATGAGTAGTTAAACAGAACTCATCATTCCGCACTTGATGCGGAATCCATCCCGTATATCTATCTTCCTGTGTACAAATCTTT
>JAPHUN010000330.1 GCA_026193435.1 Chlorobium sp. | reverse complement strand
TCAGCTCAATGTACTCATGCGACTGAACGATGTCGAGCGCAGATGGCCCGGCAAGGACTCCGACTGCTATGAGGCTGACGATCAACGGTTGGCGAAGCAGCAGGCTAAAAAGGCCTATCATCGCGGCAAGCACCAGGAGAGCAGTGATCTCGTAAAACGGGACGGTATGAATGAACGAAAGATCAGGCATGGGCGAGGTGTATTGAATTGATCCGTCCGTGATCGTCCGAATGATTTTTTACATGACATGAATATTTTCCGGGGTTAAAAGATTCCCGCCTTTTCCTGTATGACGGCTTTTGCGGCTTACCGGAAAAAGTGGCGAGAGAAGCGGGTCATACCGTCGTAAGGTGAAAATTTTTTTATGCACAAATGGGGATTCTTCTTTGGTGACAGAGTGTGTGCGGTTTTATATGGTTTTAACCGAATACACCAGTGTCGAAGACAACGCAGTATTCCATGCCCCTGCAGCAGTGCTTTGCATTCCCCTCATGATCCCTCTTGCAAGATGTTTCAAGCCTGAGCCGCTTTTTTCCTGCCGGATATTCTCCTCGCTGTACAGACAGTTGTAAAAGGTGTCCGGTATGAACGGGCGCATTGAGGATATTTCGAGACCATGCTTGTCAAGCAGCTTTTCGAGTGTTTCAGGGGTGAAGTGATAAAGGTGGCGGGGAGCGTCCCATGCGATCCAGTGTTTGCCGTACAGGGTGGCATCCCTGCTTCCTGCGTTCGGCAGCGCGATAACCATCACCCCGTCCGTAGCGAGACATTGTGCGGCCTTGTCAAGGGTTTCATTGATCCGGTGGATGTGTTCAAGCGTGTGCCAGAAGATGACGCGGTCGAATGTCCCTGCCGGAGGGCAGTCGCAGAAGTCAGCGCAGTTGACGGAAAAGCCGAAAGTGTTCCTTGCATGGGATGCCGGGCATCCGTTTTTCTCGAATCCGACACAATTAGCGGCAGAAATTCCTTTTTTTCGTCTTAGTGTGTCGAGCAGTTCGCCGGTAGAGCAACCGATTTCAAGGATTTTTGAACGGGCGGAAAGTGGAGGGCCGCTTTTTTCGATCAGTGACGCCTTTTTTCTGAGAACGAGATTTCTCAGAGAAAGGTAGAGTTTGTCTCGCAGGATGATTCCTCCTTTAACCGAGAGATGCGGATCGTACTCTGATTCAGGATAGTGCAACCCGATTTCTGTTTCGTCCGGACGGGGAGAAAGATAGATCAGTTCTGACTCGGGATCGCGTACCAGCTGCCATTCATCATTACCGGCTCGGGAGAACCTGTCCGATACCTTCAGGAATTGATGGGCTTCTTTGCTGTTGTGTATCGGGCAGTTAGCCTGTTCCATTAGCCCTGAGGGATTAACCGGCTTTTTCCGCTACGATTTCCGCTATTGTTTTATGCAGCTTTTTGTAGAGTTTTCGCATGTCGTTGCTCAACACCTTTGTTTCGCCGATGACAGGCATGAAGTTCGTGTCGCCGTCCCAGCGGGGTACAATGTGAAAGTGGATATGCGAGTCGACACTTCCTCCGGCGACTTTTCCGACGTTGACTCCGAAATTGAAACCGTGAGGACTGATCGTTCTTGTGAGGGCATCCATGCAGACATCGGTAAGCTGCATGATTTCAAGCTTTGTCGTGTCGTCGAGCTCGGAAAGCTCAGGGGTCTGCTTGAAGGGAATAACCATAAGATGTCCGCAGTTGTAGGGAAAAAGGTTCATGATGATGAAACTCTTTTTCGCGCGGTGCAGCACATAGCGCTCTTCATCTTCTTCAGGAGGTATGTCGGTAAAGATGTCTTTTCCCGGATGGAACGGGTGTTTTTCGTCCTTGAAGGACTCCATGTACACCTCTCTCCACGGCGAATACATTTTACGCATGCTGTAAACAGTTTGGCTGCTGAGTATGGTACCAAAGGTGGGACTCGAACCCACACGGGTTATGCACCCACTGGATTTTGAGTCCAGCGCGTCTACCAATTCCGCCACTTTGGCTAATAAAAAGAACCTCGAAATCAGGCCGCTCACGACAATGTATTAGAGGTTTTCTTTGATCAACCTTGATCGAGCAAATTGAAACGCTCAATTCAGGTGCGAGAGAAGGGACTCGAACCCTTACGCCTTGCGGCACTAGTTCCTAAGACTAGCGTGTATACCAATTTCACCACTCTCGCAATCGACAATAAAAAAAGAATATACGTGGTTTTTTCTATTATAAAAACTATCTTTCAAGATACCTTGTTTTTAAGCTTGTAACCTCTTTTTTGCTCCTTAGTTATATACATGCCGCTTCATCGTTTCGCATCCCTTCTCTCCTGGGTAATCAGTCCTGTTGTTGTGGCGCCTGCGGCATATTGTCTTGTCGCATCCGGCTTTAAGGGAGACCCCTCTCGCTGGGATTATCTTATTGTGCTGTTTCTGGCCAGCACCATTGTCCCCATGCTTTTAATATACGGACTGAAAAAGATCGGCAAGGTTTCAGATTACAATATCACTTTTCGTGAACAGCGTTTTTTGCCCTTGCTGGTAATGATCGCTGTAAATTTTCTGGGTTATGAACTGATGCAGCAGCTTGAGGCGCCAAGAATTTTTACCGGTATTTTGCTGTTTAATGCAGTAAATACGGTGCTTATTCTTCTGATCACGCTTCAAT
>JAPHUN010000293.1 GCA_026193435.1 Chlorobium sp. | reverse complement strand
TGCCTCAACTCGCACTATTTTAACCGGACAGTAGTGTTATAGCTATACGTTTATGAAGAAAACCGACACCTATCTTGTTATTCTTATCGCAGCTCTATCTTCTGTGCTCTGGTTTCTGCCTACGGGTTTTGAAAAGCAGGAACTTACAATAAACACCCTGCATGAGAAGGGTGTCGTGATTTCGATAGACGACAGCGAATTGAAGAGAGTCGGGCTGGTCCTGACAGGCGAGCAGAACATGGAGATTGAGATCCTGTCCGGTCAATATAAGGGTCGCAAGGTCAGCGCAACCAACTTTCTTATGGGACAGATGAGCTATGACAAGCTGTTTCGTGAAGGTGACAAGGTGCTGACGGTTTTGAGAGTTGATGGAGAAAACGGGGAAATAGTCAATGCAAGAGCGGCGGAAATGTACCGTCTTGATGTTCAGTTGATCCTGTTTGCTTTGTTCGGACTGTTTCTTGTCGGTTTTGCCCGCTGGACAGGATTTCGGGCACTGCTTTCCTTCGTGTTTACCGCGCTTGTTATATGGAAAGTGCTTATTCCTCTCTTTCTCAGGGGGGTTCCGCCTCTTCCGGTAGCGTATCTGGTTGTGATGGTTACCACGACAGTTATCATGCTGCTTATCACCGGTTTCAGCAGAAAAGGGGCGGTAGCCCTTTCCGGAGCTCTTGGGGGAGTGACTCTGACGACAATTCTCACGATAGTTTTCGGGGCATGGTTTCGTGTTCCGGGGACGGTCAGGGATTTTTCTGAAATGCTGCTCTACAGTGGTTTTTTTTCCCTGAATCTTACGGGTATTTTTTTATCAGGAATAGTTATTTCAGCAGCAGGTGCCGTCATGGATATGGCAATGGATATTGCCGCAGCCCAGGCGGAAATAGTAGAAAAAAAACCTCACATAGGTCGCAGGGAACTGATCTTTTCAGGTTTTAGCGTCGGGCACGCGGTTATCGGTACTATGACCACGACGTTGCTGTTTGCCTATTCAGGCAGTTTTACCTTTGTCCTCATGGTATTTATGGCGCAGGGTATGCCGATGGAGTATATTTTCAACATCAGTTACGTTTCAGCTGAGATCCTTCTTACCCTTGTGGGCAGTTTCGGTCTCGTTCTGGTGGCGCCTGTGACAGCAGTGCTCGGCGGTTTGATGTATAAATAAAAAAAGCCACCTCGTGCAAGCAATGCTTGAGGTGGCTTTTTTGTTTACATGATCAGCGCATAGTTGCCGTTTTCTTCAACGATATTTGCTTCAGTCATCAGGCTGCCGTAAACGGTGACAGAGCCAAGGTCGGAACCGTCAGCGGCATGCATCGAAATGATCGTCGATTCAGCTTTGCCGTTGTTGTTCAAATCCGCATGTTCAAATGTCAAATCCAGAGAAAGCGAGTTCGGGTCGTTGTCCGTGTCAAGAAGCATGATCGAATCCTGCTCCGACTGAGAGAAGTCGGAAATCAGGTCATTGCCGTTGAGCGGCAGGAAATAAAATCTGTCCGAACCGCTTCCTCCTTTCATGATATCGTTGCCACCGTCATCGAGTGAGATAAGGTGATCGTTGCCGTCCTGTCCGTAGAGCAGGTCGCTGCCTGCTCCGCCAAGCAGTATGTCATCCCCGTTTCCTCCACGAAGAATATCGCTGCCGTCACCGCCGAAGAGGATATCGTTGCCGTTGTCTCCGTAAAGAAGGTCATTACCGTTTTCACCATAGAGTATATCATCGCCTTCATTGCCGTAGAGCCGGTCGTCACCTTCTCCGCCGAGGAGGGTGTCATTGCCGTTGCCGCCGTTGAGATTGTCGTTCCCGTCATCTCCCTGCAACTGGTCGGTCCCATCCTGTCCGTACAGCCGGTCGCTTCCTTCTCCCCCCGAAAGGGTATCATTGTCATTACCACCGTAGATGCTGTCATTGCCTTCTTCGCCGGACAGCACATCATTGCCGTCCTGTCCGTAGATCCGGTCATTGCCGCTTCCTCCGCTTGCCGTGTCGTCACCGTTTCCTGCATTGAGATAATCGTTGCCGGCTTCACCATAGAGCAGGTCATTCCCATCGTTTCCGTAGAGATAGTCATCGCCTTCGCCGGCCCCCAGCGTATCGCTGCCGTTACCGCCGTACAACCGGTCGTTTCCTCCATTGGCTATGATGATATCATCACCATCGTCACCGCTCAGCCTGTCATCGCCGCCAATAGCGACAATCAAGTCATTCCCGGCTCCGCCGTATACCCGATTGTTTCCTTCGCCTGCGTCGAGTGTATCATCCCCGTTACCGCCATGGAGGTAATCGTCGCCTTCTTCGCCCAGGAGTGTGTCGTTGTCGTCCTGACCATAGAGGTAGTCATCGCCGGTTCCCCCTTTCACATAATCCTCGCCGGCCCCGCCGTAGAGCTTGTCGTTGCCGCCGTTTCCGGTAATGATATCAATGCCGCCCTCGCCGCTTATGATATCGTTGCCTTCTCCTGCGGTCATTTCGTCGTTTCCGTCGCCGCCGTATACCCGATTGTTTCCTTCACCGGCATCAAGTTTGTCATCCCCGTTACCGCCATGGAGATAGTCATCACCCTCGCCCCCGGAGAGCGCGTCGTTATCATCGTTGCCGTAGAGATAATCATTGCCGTTTCCTCCCGATAAAAGATCGGTACCGGCCCCGCCATACAGCCTGTCATCGCCGCCGTTTCCTATGATGGTATCGTCCCCGTCATCGCCGCTCATGATATCGTCGCCGTCTCCAGCAGTTATTTCGTCGTTTCCCGCACCTCCGTAGAGCTTGTTGTCGCCGCTTCCCGCGTCGAGCGCGTCATCTCCGTTACCGCCGTGAAGGTAGTCGTTGCCCTCTTCTCCGAAGAGCGTATCGTTGCCGTCGTGTCCATAGAGGTAATCGTCCCCTGTGCCACCATACAGCATATCCGTTCCGTTGCCACCACTGATCCTGTCATTGCCTCCGTTTCCGGTAATGGTATCGCTTCCGTCATCGCCACTCATGATATCGTCGCCGTCTCCAGCAGTTATTTCGTCGTTTCCCGCACCTCCGTAGAGCTTGTTGTCGCCATTTCCTGCATCAAGTTTGTCATCACCGTTACCGCCGTTAAGATAGTCGTTGCCCTCCTCGCCGAGCAGCGTATCATTGTCATCCTGTCCATAGAGGTAGTCATTGCCTGCACCTCCGTAAAGGGTATCGGCACCAGTTCCTCCATAGAGCCTGTCATCGCCTCCTCCTCCTGCAAGGGTGTCGTTTCCGTCGTCACCGCTCATCAAGTCGTCACCATCTTCCGAAATAAGCATGTCATCTCCAGTGCCGCCGTAGACCCTGTTGTTACCGCTGCCGGCATGCAGATAGTCATTGTCATCTCCGCCATGTATATAATCATTCCCTTCCTGTCCCACGATGATATCACTGCCTTCCTGACCGTAGAGTTTATCGTCGCCGGCTCCGCCTAAAAGGATGTCATTACCCTCTCCTCCAAGGATGATATCATTGCCATCCCCACCATCGGCAAAATCATCTCCCGCGTCAAGGAAGACCTTGTCGTCCCCTCCTCTTGCATGCACTTCTTCGGCATGGTTCAGCCCTTTGATGGTATCAGTTTCCTCAGAACCGTAGATGATCTCTTTGTCCAGGTAATAGTAGTTCAGCCATGTGGCCAGGTCGCCGAGGTTGGCGTTCTGGTCCCCGTCTTCGTTTAGAATATAGTCTCCTTCGATTTCAAACCCGAGATGATAGATGCCGTCAGCGACCGTATTGATGAGGTTGTCACCACGGAACTGTATGTTGCCGCCGTCGTTCTGCACAAGGTGGTATCCCGTCTCATCGCCGTTGTCTTCATCATCTCCGTGGAGCTCTTCCCATTCCTCGAGATGGTACTCCCGGATATAGGCGTTGATGGCGCGGACATCTTCTACGGATATTCTGCCGTCTTCGGCAACGCCTGTGTTTTCAATGGCTTCAACAATGATGTGGTTCATGCTGTTGGCCGCATCGGCACCGGCATTGATATCATCGGCGGATGTGTTTCTTGCAAGACCGGGGTCACTTTTTACAGTATCGGTCAGCTTGTCGAGACCGGTGCCGGTATCTGACTGGTCGACATAGTAATACTGTACCCAGCCGGCAAGATCTTCGAGACTTGCGTTGCGGTTACCGTCTTCGTTCAGGATGTAGTCCCCTTCGATATCGAATCCCAGGTGATATATGCCGTCAGCAACCGTGTTGACGAAATTTTTTCCGAACATGCGGGTGGATGCACCATCATTCTGGACAAGGTGAAATCCGGTTTCTTCCACGTTTTCATCGTCTCCGTGCAGTTCCACCCATTCATCGTAATGATTAACCTGAATGTATTCATTGATAAGGACGATGTCATCCGTCGAAATGTAATTATCCTCCGCAACCCCGGTTTCCCTGATGGCTTCATCGATTATTTCATTCATCCTGTCGGCATTGTCGGCGGCTTCAGCTATCTCTGCGTCGGTGATGTTCCTGTCAAGTCCCTTATCGGCCATGATCGTATCGGTGATTCTGTCAAGGCCGGTATCGGTTGTTGAGTGATCGGTGTAGAACTGTGTCAGCCATTCGGCGACCTGCTCGACGGAGGCATTCGGGTCGCCGTCTTCATTCAGGAAGTTGTCGCCCTCGATTTCGAACCCCAGATGATAGATGCCGTCGGCTACAGTATTGATAAGGTTGTCGCCCCGGTACCGCAGGGTCGCCCCGTCATTCTGTACAAGATGGAATCCCGTTTCCTCGCCGTTTTCATCGTCACCATGCAGGTCTATCCATTCCTGCTGATAGTGTGTTCTGATGTACGTGTTTATACTCCGAACTTCATCAGCGGTAACAACTCCGTCTTGCATTGATCCGGTAGCTTCAACAGCCTCGGTGATAATGGCATTCATGGCCGCGGCTGCTTTTGCTCCTCCCTCGATGTCCTGTTCTGAAATTCTTCCTTCAAGTCCCGGATCGTTTTCAATGGCCTCTACAAGCTGATCAAGCCCGTTATCGGCAGGCTGTACCGGTGCGATTGCCAAATCGGCAGATTTTTGTTCAATCATGATTACAGGGGGATGTATTCTTTACTACGGCAAAGAGTAGTTTGACGTATAGGGGTTTTTTCTGTACTGCTTTATAAATTTAAGTAATTTAGCATAGAAGGAAAAGTCAAAGCACCGGATATGAGGGGTTTGCATATCATGTTTTTTTATTGAGGGTTATATTTAATATTCAGTTAATCTTTTACGCCAATACGTTTTATTTCCTCTGTGCCGTAGTAGTGGCGTGTTGTGGTCTCTTATAAAAAGTAACTATTGTTATCGGTGTTCGATCTCTTTTCGTGTCAAGGTTACCTGAAGAAGAGAACCAGTCAAATGGCCTCTATCCATTACAATAACGCCGCGGCGACCCGACGCGGTTCGATGTTTCCCGGCAGACAGAGTTTTCGTAAGCGTAGTTCCGGAATATCCTGTATCTTTCAGCTGTTCAAGGTTTCCACTTTTACAAGAGTAAGCGTATAGATCCGGATTATGGCATATTTCAATCATGTTTCTCTTGTTGAAGCGCCCCAGTCCGCCTGTGTACCCTTTCCCCAGTACATTTCGGATATTATCGGCATCTGCTATCTCGCCGCTGCGGTCAAAAACGATGTCGAAACCCTTTCGATTCCCGAGAACTACTATAATGCCGGTATTTTTACAAGTTTCGAGAGGTTGTTGAAAAAACAACCGGCAGAAATAGTCGGTATTTCTTCGATGACAGGAGCTTTCAGCAACGCTGTCAGGCTCGCTGAAATCGCCAGGAAACACGGCGCTTTCGTTGTCATGGGAGGATTTCATCCTACCGCTCTGCCGGAAGAGGTGCTCAAACTCCCCTGTGTCGATGCTGTCGTTATTGGCGAGGGGGAAGAAACATTTCGTGACCTGGTACTCCATGGTCCGGGACGTGAGGTTAAGGGGCTTGTCTTCAGGGAAAACGGAGGAATCGTTTATTCGCCCCCCCGGGAGATTATCCGCGATATCGATGCTCTTTCCTTTCCGCTTCGTTCTCTCAGACCGGAGCGTTACGGAGAAAAGGGTACCGACTACTCGATAGACACCATCCATACGTCGAGGGGTTGTCCCTGGGTCTGCTCGTTCTGCGCAAACGATCAGGTTCACAAGCAGTGGCGGGGAAGAAGCGCTGAAAGCGTCGTCGATGAATTTGCCGAACTGCACAGTACGGTCATAAAGAAACGCATCAAGATCTGGGATGCGAATTTTCTTACCAGTATCGGAAGGGTGGAACGAATCTGCGATATGATGATTGAAAGGGGTTTGACGAACTTCCGGATTACGACAGAGACCAGGGCGAAAGACCTCATCAGGGGGGAAAGGATTCTCGAAAAACTTAGCATGATCGGTCTCAACAAGGTCGGGCTCGGTATCGAAAGCCCGAATGCTGGAACCCTGGAGCTGATGAACAAGAAAAACGATCTCGATCTTGTTTCGACAGCCGTGGGTCTTGCCGGACGCCATGGTATAGGAACCGAGGGGTATTTTATCATCGGCCACAACCATGAGAGCGAGGAGGACACGATGGCCTACCCGGAATTCGCGAAGACTCTCGGTCTTCCTCAATCGGTGTTTATGGTCATGACTCCCTATCCGGGGACGAAGGTCTTTGAGGAATACAGGCGGGAAAACAGGGTCAAATCGTTCGACTGGGATCGTTTTAATAATTTCATTCCGGTGATCGAGACGGAAAGGATGTCCCCGTTTGATATTTCATCGATGATGGTCTATTGCGATATTGCGTTCGCGACCCTCGACTCGATGCTCCGGAGAAAACGGGAGCGTGATGTTCTTCTCGTGCTCCTCAAGGATATTTTCAGGAACGTATTGATACTTGGAGGAAACAAGGCGCTCGACGCCGATGAGATCAGTGAGATCGT
>JAPHUN010000307.1 GCA_026193435.1 Chlorobium sp. | reverse complement strand
GCTCACGAATGTTTCCCGGCCATTCATACTCCGACAATTGATCCAGAACGGATTTGTTGAAAGTAAGTGGTTCAATGTTGTTTGCCGTACAGAAGCTTTCAAGAAAATGGTTTGCCAGCATGGGAATGTCTTCCTTTCGTTCTCTCAGTGAAGGGATGAACAATGGGTATTCCTCAAGGCGGTAGTAAAGGTCGGATCTGAACATCTCATTTTTTATGGCGCCGGAAAAATCCTTATGGGTGGCCGAAACAAGACGAAAATCGATGCTTCGTTCCTTTTTTTCTCCTACCCGCCTGATTTTTCTTTCCTGAAGCACCCGAAGCACCTTTGCCTGAATATCAAGGCTCATATCTCCAATCTCATCAAGAAATATGGTTCCTCCGTCAGCCTGCTCGAAAAATCCTGTATGATCACTGTTTGCTCCGGTGAAAGAGCCTTTCGCGTGGCCGAAGAGGAGACTGTCTGCCAGTTCATTGGTTATGGCCGCACAGTTAATGGTCACGAAAGGGCCGTTTTTTCGTTTGCTTCCGCTATGGATCGCCTGCGCGAACAGCTCCTTGCCGCTCCCGCTTTCACCGATTATCAGCACGTTTACCTCGGTTTCCATGACCTGCATCGCCAGCTCGATGCATTTTCTCAGAGCAGGGCTTTCGCCATAAATCCGTCTGAAAATATTCTGTTGTTTGAGCTCTTTTTCCAGCAGCTGTACCTTTCTTTTCAGGTTTGATTCAGAAAGCGCATTACTGACCGTTATTTCAAGACGGTCGTTTTTAACCGGCTTTGTAAGGTATTCGTACGCTCCCATCTTGATGCACTGTACTGCCTGACTGATATCGTCAGAAGCGGTAATCATAATTACAGGAAGCACCATATCGTTTTCTTTGAGGTATGAGAGTACCTCCATGCCGTTTTTGCCGGGCATGTTCAGATCCAGAAGCAGAAGATCTACCTTTTTGCTGTTCAGCATCTGGATACAGGCGTCACCGTCATTAGCCGTCAAAGCGTTGTAGCCGAGTTTGGTAATGAAATGAGTGATGAGAGTACGCATCACCGCACTGTCATCAGCGATAAGAACATTTTGTTTTTCCTGTCTTGTATCCATGGGGGTGGGCTACGACATTACGTTGTCCTAAGTTGATCGTTTCAACAAATGCTCACGGTGCCAACAGTATACTATCTGATACGTTATGCTGAATTTTCTTACAGCGAACATCTCACCCGAAGGGTTGCGCGACCATACTGCAGAAAAATTGCATGTGTTGAAACCCTATGGGATTGTCGGTCATGCTGCATCTGCTTCGTTACAGGGAACTTGCGGTAGTACACTACAGCGGCGCCCCCTGTGCCTTGCATCTACAGCATGCTCAACAATCGCTCAACGTAGGGTTGTTTTAATAAAATATATAACACTGTCGAGAGTGAAACAAACATCGACAGGTGAAACTGTAAAATTACGGCACCCGTCTATGAAACAGTTGGGTCAATCTGAGATAATTGGTATCAATAGTCGACAAGTATTTGCGGCAGAATGGGGTATGCGTGAGTGGAAACGGTTTGGCATGAATGTTGACATACAATGAGTATAGGGCTCTGTCAAATTACCATCATTGGAGATACCAACATGCAGAATGAACAAAGGGTGAAACAATTGCAAAGCGATCTCGGGTTGCTACATGAAAATGTCCGTGAGATGCTGGAGGATAAGGAGTCTCGATCCTACCTTCGATATGATGAACGGCGGCGGGTAGAAGAAATTCTCGGCGCCTTGCATGAGGATATTCTTGTTCTGGAAATGGGAGCGGAGGTGATTGCAATGATTTTTGCCGGAATTGAGAATTAGTGATGAGCGAAGAGTGTTAGGTGTTAAGTGTTAAGTGTTAAGTGTTAGGAGGGAAGAGGGGAGAACTAAGTGCCTGCTTCTGAGTGCTGAGCAATGAGCAATGAGTCTGGGATGAGCTAAGTGCTATGTGTTAGGTCTTAGGTGGGAACAGGGAGTAGTAGGAGATAGAAGCAAGTAGTCAGTCGCCAGAATTCAGCTGTAGGGGCGTGCCCCTGTGGCCGCCCGGATGAACGGTTGACATGCGGGTATGTAGGGGCGAAAAAATTTTCGCCCTTTTCTTATTGAGCTAAATTCTGAGTGCTCAGTGTTGAGCTATGAGGGCTATTAAGCTGTCTCGCCGCCCAGCCAGCCATCCAGCCATGTTGACTTTTAACTTTTGCCTTTTGACCTGTATTCAGCGACTATATTCTCTAAAGAATCAAGAATCAAGAATCAAGAATCAAGAATCAAGAATCAAGAATCAAGATTCACCAGTCACCCCTGTTCAGGCGGATGGTAAAGAGTTCATTTTTTGTTTCGTTGACAAGAAGCAGTTCATCTGGTGAGGTGAAAACTACGGACTCGATCTGGCCGGCGTTCTGGAGGCGTATCGCTTTTTTGCTGCCTTCAAAAAAGTTGTCATCCCGAAAATCATAAAAAAGCCAGAGGGTCTTGTAGGTCAGCACTGCAAGCATCTTTTGATCGGGAGATATATCGGCATCGGTGACATAGCCGCCAATAGGATAGTTTGAGAGGAGTGTAAGCGTGTTGGTTTTGTTACGTTTTACGGAATCAAGGCGGTAGAGAGTTGTTGAAGAATCCTGCAGGCGCTTGGTGAGCAGATAGAGCCTCGTATTAAAAACAAAGGCAGCCTCACAGTCAAAAAGAAGTGGTGACGTCGCAGATGCTGACTGATCGGGATAGCGTACAGTAATGACTTCAGGTTTAGCGGTAGCCTCGCAGTCAAGGGGTGGCTCCGGTATACGGTAAATCTGCAATTTCTTTCTCTGACTGTAGTTATTTCCTGT
>JAPHUN010000126.1 GCA_026193435.1 Chlorobium sp. | reverse complement strand
TCGAGCATGCACGGCATGAATATCTCAAAGAGGCCGGGATTGATTTCAAGGCCTATGCACAAGAGGGGATCAACCTTGTTGTTGTCAGGGCCGAGCTCGATTACAAGTTTCCCCTTGAAAGCGGTGACCGGTTTGTCGTATGCCTGAACGTTGCGAAGGAGTCGAGGTTGAAGTTCGCATTTTATCAGGATATCTTTCGGAAAAGGGATGAAAAGCTTATTCTGAATGCGAAAATTACCGGTACGGCACTCAATCAAAGAGGCCGTCCTGAAATTCCGGAACAGCTCAACGTTCTTCTTGAAAACAAACTATGAAGCCACTTAAACAGGTTGCTCAGGCCTATATGGCGCTGAGTGAAGGCGAAAAGAAACAGCAGGAAAGCGCTTTTGAAGAAGCGGTATCAGAATATCGTCGTGCTATGGAATGTTCACGAACCATTCCGGAAGAGGAGGTTTTCGACCATGAAGGTTTCGACGCGCTTTGTCATGCAGGGTTGTCCGGGGCATTGGGCAAGCTTGAGCGTTATGAGGAGAGTCTTGCATCAGCTGAACAGTCCTTGCGCTATTTCGGCAGGCGAGGTGAGCTTCATCAGGATGAAGGCAAACAGTGGATCGCTGCCGTTGTCAGCCGTGCGCTCGCACTTGCAAGGACCGGCCGGTCCGGGGAAGCATTGCATGCCTTCCGGATGGCCGGTGAAATGGTTGCTGAGCGGAAAGGAGAGCTGCCTGATAAGGATGCGCTTCAGAAAATGATCGGCGACAATATCGCTATTCTTCAAACCTCTATGCCCGAAGACAGCGCAAAGCGAAAGGCATGGTGGGAATTCTGGTCCTGAATGGCTTTGCGTCCAAAGAAAATCAATGATATCAGGAACATCCTGGTCATCAGGTTCAGTTCGATTGGTGATATCGTGCTGACAACGCCTGTTCTGCGACGTTTGCATGCCGCATACCCTGAGGCAGCTATCGACTATTGTATCAAGTCTCCTTTTGCTTCCCTTGTGAAGGCTTCTCCCTATCTGAACAACGTCTACACCTCTGCCGAACCTCCTCGAGGATACTACGATATTGTTGTCGATCTGCAGAATAACCTGCGTTCGCGCTCACTTCTGAGGTCGATTTCGTTCGATCGTCTCTATCGTTACCAAAAACGGAACTGGAAAAAACTGCTGCTTGTCCGGGCAGGCCTCGATCTGTTCGAAACAACCGAGTCCGTTGTCGATCGATATATGGCTTCCTTCGAGGGGAGTGCTGTCAATGGAGATGATAAGGGTTGTGAGTTGTGGTTGAGTGAAGATGACCGGAGCTATGCCGCTTCGGTGAGTGACAGCGACGGATTGCAGCTTGCCGTTTGTTTCGGCGCCAACCATCTGACCAAGCGCTATCCTCCGCAAAAATTTGCATCGGTTGTTGAGCGGTTGGTGCGCCGGTTCAGACTGCGCGTTTTTCTGCTGGGCGGTGCTGAAGACATGCCGCAGGCTGACGAGATTCTTGCGGCGATTTCTCCCGAGGCGGCTTCGATGGTGCTGAATCTGGCAGGAAAGACCTCCCTGACAGAGTCAGCAGCAGTTCTGGAAATGTGTGACGCTGTGCTGACCAACGATACGGGTCTCATGCATATTGCTTCCGCATTTGAAAAACAGCTCTTTGTACTATTTGGTTCTTCAGTAGCCCGGTTCGGGTTTCTGCCCTACAATACATCCTATTCATTGTTTGAAGTTCCCGACCTGAAATGCAGGCCATGTTCACATATCGGCAGGGATCACTGTCCTGAAGGTCATTTCAGGTGTATGCTGGATATACCGGAACAATCGATAGCTGAAAAGATCTCGGATTATTTCAAAAGTATACGCTGACCCTGCTCATGAAGATAGCAACCTGGAACATCAACGGTATCCGGGCTCGCAGAGAGAGCCTGCTGGCATGGATAAACGACAGGCAGCCCGATATTCTTGTGCTTGAAGAGCTCAAGGCACAGGAAGAAGCTATTCCCGAAGAGATACTCTCTCTGCCCGGATTCAGGAAATACTGGAACGGCTCGACGTTCAGGAAAGGCTATAGCGGGGTCGGTGTTCTTCTGAAAGAAGGGAGTGGGTGTGACTTCAGCTTTGAAATACCGGACTTTGACCGGGAAAACAGGACAGTCGTCCTTCATGGCAGTAACCTCAGTGTTATCGGAACCTATGTCCCGAGAGGTGATGGAGATGCACATTACGCGGTAAAACTCGGTTATCTTTCAGACCTGGGCGCCTATATCATGGAACTTCTGCGGGAGGGAAGGCAGGTGATACATACCGGAGATATCAATGTGGCCCACACTGACCTCGATGTACATCACTCCCAGAACAAGCCGGGTATAGTCGGGCTTCGTCCTGAAGAAAGGGCGGCTATTGACAGGCATCTTGAGATCGGTCTGCACGATATCATGAGAGAGCGATTTCCTGACAAAAAAGACATGTTCACCTGGTGGCCATACTGGAAGGGTGCTCGTGAACGAAATCTTGGATGGAGAATTGATTGCTTTTATCTGTCGAAAGGGCTTATCGGGGATGTGGTCGACGTTCGCATTGATAGTGCTGAAAAAAGCTCGGACCATGCGCCGGTAATTCTGGATATCCGCTCTTGCACTCTCTAAGAACGCGCTGTGAGTACCGTTTTTCCGGACGCGACGAGGGCGTTGCGGCTGGATTTATAGCTGTTGGAAATCTTGTTGAAATCCCTTACCTTTAAGGTTCAAAATTGCAAGTGGTGTTCATGCGGTATACTGAATCCAAGGGGCAGGGATGCGCAATACCTGATCCCCACCATTTGTATAAGCCAACATAATCCTTTTAAGTTGCTTTGCGCTATGGAGATAAAAAAACTTTACGAATGCACTGTAATCATCAATGGCGGGCTTGAAGATGATGCGATTGCCGCAGCCATGGATGAGGTGAAAAATGTTATCGC
This sequence comes from Chlorobium sp., assembly GCA_026193435.1. Lineage (GTDB taxonomy): Bacteria > Bacteroidota > Chlorobiia > Chlorobiales > Chlorobiaceae > Prosthecochloris. The sequence continues at coordinate 1,740 of JAPHUN010000126.1, read as the reverse complement.
GAAAAACGGCGGTGACATTGAGAATGTGCTTGAGGTCGGGAGAAGAGCTATGGCTTACCCGATAGGCAAGCAGACAATCGGTTCGTATGCTCATATAGAGTTCCGGGGAGAACCCTCCGGCCTTGCAGCTATCGAAACAGCTTTCCGTTATAACGAAAATATCCTGCGGTTTCTTATTGTGCATTTGAGCACACCTTTATTGGAAATGCGTAAGAGGGTAGAGAAGTACAGTGTGGTGATCGGCAGTCCTGAGGACCAGAGTGAAGAGGATCAGCAAGAGGAGTCTGTTGCTGCGAAGAAATAGAATGCCTTACACAATGCCTACAGATAACTATGAATCGATACCTTTTGGTTAAAACGGAGGAACGGTTATGGCTGAGTTAAAAATGCCTGAAATCAACAGTGTTGTCATCGCTGGAAATTTGACGAAAGACCCGGTCTTTCGCCAGACAAATTCCGGAGGAACGCCTGTAGTCAATTTTTCGATAGCATGTAACCGTCGTTTCAGGGACAGTAACCATCAATGGCAGGAAGATGTGTGTTATGTTGGTGTTGTCGCATGGAACAAGCTGGCTGAGAGCTGTCGTGACAACCTGAAGAGAAGTGCCGCTGTTCTTGTTGACGGAGAACTGCAAAGCAGAACATGGAAAGCGCAGGATGGTTCATCACGAACCGTTGTTGAAATAAAAGCGCGTAGAATCCAGTTCCTCAACAAGCGCAAGAAGCATGAGGACGAAGATGACATTGCAGGATTTGTCGAAGATGAGAGCCACAGCGAAAACGGCATGGAACACAACAGTCGAGGAGACGGTGCGGGTCATGTCTACGAGTATAAATATCTTTCTTCCGAATAAGGGAAGAGTACATCGTCAAATTATAACGATAGAATGAAACAGAGACGTACAAACACATCGATGAACAAGTCGATTAGTAATGCACTGGTATCAAAGAAAAAAGTATCGAAGAACCAGGTTGTATTTTTTGATTATCGCGACGAAAGAAAACTCAAACGCTTTATTAACGATCAGGGCAAGATAATTCCCCGTCGCATCACAGGGCTCTCCGCTAAAGAGCAGAATCTTCTTACCCATTCAGTTAAATGGGCAAGATTCCTGTCCATTATTCCATATGTGGCAGACGAGTACAAGTAAGACCGTCTGGTATAATTGTTAACACTTCATTGAACGAGGAAATAAAGCAGTGAAAGTCATTTTAAGAAAAGATATTGCAACTTTGGGTGATGCGGGTGAAGTCGTGGATGTTAAAAACGGCTACGCAAACAACTATCTCATTCCTCAGGGTATTGCACTGAGAGCTACAGAGGGAACTCTCAAGGCGCTTGAAACTGAACGAAAGCAGCAGGCAAGAAAAATCGAACAGCAGAGAATAGCCGCACGTGAGGTGGCTGAAAAGGTGCAGCAGTTAAACCTCAAGGTTCTGGCCAAAGCCGGCGAATCAGGGAAGCTTTTCGGAACCGTGACCTCGGGTGATATTGCTGAAGCATTGAGCAATGAGGGGGTATCTGTTGACCGTAGAAAGATCAGCCTGGAGTCACCGATTAAAACGCTTGGCGCCTATGAGGTAGGGGTAAAGCTGTTCATGGATGTCTCGGCAACCCTTAAAATTACTGTTGAAGCCGAAAGTTAGACTCTTGTCCTGAAGCTGTCTGAATATTTGAAACCGCACAATGTTATTGCTGTCATTGTGCGGTTTTTTTGATTATATGAATAAATCACGTAC
>JAPHUN010000323.1 GCA_026193435.1 Chlorobium sp. | reverse complement strand
TATTACTGTTTTACCGGCTTCAGCGAGTGAGGGAAGCAGTTTGAGCGCCTCCCCATGCGGCAGAGCCAGAAAATAGATGTCTGAATCTGTTGCGCCGCCGTATGATTCCAGAACTATGTCCGTGTCTATCGCCGGATAGATGTCCTGCATCTTTTTGCCTGCCTGAGTGTGGGCATATAACCTTTCCAGTTTTACCGATGGATGCCGTAGAAGAATTTTTGTGAGCTCTGCGCCGGAATATCCTGAAGCGCCGATGATGGAAACGGTCGATTTCTTATAGCCTCTCATAATACTTTGCTTTTTCGTACCCTCAATACCTCCTGCGGAATAAAATCCACCGGCACGTATGGTTTTCAGGCAACGTTTTGTAATAAAATGACTTAATATGATGAATATATATTCTTTATCTGAATTAATATTCATAATTATGGATAAAGTAGTGATTTTTGCTCTGTGTTCAATGTTTTCAGGGGGATGTTTTTTCTCTATCTTTTCTCTGGTTATCGGCTGAACAAGAATTCTGTTGCTTATGACGCGTGGAAAAGGAGTGATCTATGCTTTGGCCATGGTGCTTCTGTCAGTTGCCGTTGTTTTTGTCGCTCGCCTTATGCTCTCATCTTCATCCGGGAAGGTTGTCAGGGAAACGGCAAAAAGCGGCGATCTGAGGGTTGGTGTTGAAGATGCTCTGGTTTCCGTAATGGGAGATGTTGTGCCTGTTTTCAGTCGTCAGTATCCGGATGCAGCCATAGCGCTCGAAACAGGTTCTTTCGAGGAGCTGTTCAACAGCATGAATGACCGGAGCCTTCGGGCTATGCTTGTTCGTGGTGAACTGATGAATAGTGAAGCGGCGCTGCTTGACAGTAATGCCGTAGCGTATCGACTTGAGCCGGTTGCCAGAGACGCGATAGTCTGCATTGTTAATGCTGCTAATCCGTTACCATCTCTTCGTGTTGAAGAGCTCGCCGACATCTATACGGCAAAGCGTTCAGAGTGGGGTGGCAATGTCTCAGAATCCGGAGCGATACGCCCGTATCTGAATACTAACGACAGCAGGCTGCAGTTGAGATTTCTTGCCCTGGCAGCACCGTCTGAAGATCATCTGACCGCATGGCATGCAGGGAGTGACCGTGAGGTGGCGGAGTTCGTGTCCCTTGAGAAAGGTGCAGTCGGCATTGTTTCGTTGTCGGGGCTTAAAGGACTCATGGCTTCCGGAGAGTTATCTTCCTTACTCCGTGTGGTTCCGCTTATGGTTCGAAAAGGGGGAGTTCCGGTCAAGCCTTCCCGGCATAGCGTGTATCATGGAAGTTATCCTCTTGGCTATATTGTGTACTTTATGTACCGTAAACAGGAGGCTCTGCCTGCTGGATTCGGCGCATGGCTCGGCAGGGAGGGCCAGAAATATATTGAACAGAGCGGGCTTGCCCCGTATCGCCAAAAGGTGAGAGTTATCAATCTGAAATGAATGTATGTTGCTGTTGATCGTGAATTGTTCGAGAACCATTGCGTCTCATGTCAGAATCCGGTAAAAAATTTTTCCATACGCTTTCATTGCGATATCTGGTTTTCGCCGGACTCCTTCTGGCTGTTCTTCTTCTGGCAGGATTGGCAGGTTTTATCGTCTATCACGGGAGTTTGCAGAAGAAGGCCGACGAGGCACAGATGATATACAAGGATCTCCTTGACTTTCGTTCATTACTGCATATGGTGGACCAGCAGTCAAGAGCAGTCCCTGATAATCCCGAAGTGATACAGGAGATTTCAAGGAACACGAAATTGCTTCAGTTTCGATTGAGCCATCTGCAGACAAGGGCTGAAAAACTCCGGATGAAAGAGCTCGCGTCGTGGATGAATGCAAGGCAGAAAATGCTGGAAACAATGCTTGCCGAGAGTGAGCGTAAAAAAGTTACCGTTGATGATGTGATCCCGATGATAGCTCTTGAACTCGATGATGTTGTCTTTCAGACAGCTATCGAAGTCAGACAGGCCGGCCAAAAGGTATATGACACAGTCCAGCAATTTTTTTTCGTGGTTCTTTCGGTTCTTATTGCAATAATTATTTTTGCCGGCTGGCTTATTGTCAGTAACTACAGGCAGACGGTTATGCCGCTTAATCAGCTTGCCGATAAACTCAGACTGCTGAACGAAGAGCTTCCTGAAAGTTTTCATGATACAGCCGAAGAGGTAAAGAAGGACACCAGGCCGGATGAGTTCTCAAAAGATGTCAACCAGATAACCGACTCGATTGTCCGATTCTGCCAGAATATTGAAGTGAAGAACAAGAAGCTGGATGAACTGTTTATCAAGGACGAAAAAACGAATCTGTATAATTACCGGCATTTTAAAGATCACCTGATCGTTGATGTTGCAAGAGCGAAGCGTTTTGAAGAAAAAGTTTCAATTGCCATGATAGATATCGATCGTTTCAAGGCATATAATGATGCCAATGGACATGTTGCAGGTGATATTGTTCTTGAAAAAATGGCGCGGATAATCAGGGAAGAGTGTAGAGAGTCTGATATTCCCGCCCGATTCGGCGGAGAGGAATTTGCAGTACTTTTTTCCCGGACTGACAGTCGGAAAGCGATTGAAATTGTTGAAAGATTACGGAGCGTCATCGAGGCCGAACCTTTTTATCATGAGAAAGAGCTTCCGGACGGGCAGCTGACCGTAAGCGCCGGTATTGCGACGTGCCCTGACGATGCGGCGGACTGGTATTCACTTATAAATAATGCGGATAAAGCGCTATACCACGCAAAGAATACTGGTCGGAACAGGGTTGTTCATTTTCGGGAACTTGCTGACCAGAGCGGGAAGCACTGAGCTGTTCGTAGAGCATAAATATTATATCCACACGGTATTGAAATCAGAGTTATACATTGCGCGCAGGTTTGCTTTCAAGCCTCGTTCAACATCGAAACCCACCTTTATTATTGTCATAGCTGTTGCAGGCATTGCTTTGGGAACGGCAGCACTGATACTGACGCTTTCAATTGTCAAAGGATTTTCAGCGCAGATAGAAAACAAGCTCATCGGCTTCAGCTCTCATTTCCAGATCCGTCAGGCAGAAGGGCGTTATTTTTATCCTCTTCCGGCAGATACCACCCGGTTACACGCGATTGATAATATTTCTTCCGTGACCCCTTTTCTTGAAAAAAACATCGTTCTCCAGAGTAAAGGAGTACATGGAGAACTAATACAGCCGGCAATGCTTAAAGGCGTTGATACAAATACGCTTCCTGCCTTTCTGAGAGAGAGCATTGTCGAGGGGGAGTGGCTTGGAGATAAAGACTCTTCCACCCTGCACATTCTTGTAGGGAAACCGCTTGCAGAATCCCTGCAGCTCTCTCCCGGGAGCCGACTTATGATTATCAGTACATCAAACCGGTCGTCAGGAGGATTACTCAATGAAAGTGATACTATTGTCGATCTGCTGTCTGCCATGGATCTTGAGCTTGCAACGGTAAGCGGAATATATGAGACCGGTCTTAATGAGGGTTTTGATGATTATATGATTATCGCCGACCTCGCCGCCATGCAGCATGTGTACAATGCTGACAAGATTAGGATCAGCGGCTATGAAGTCATGGTTGATGATATCGGAAAACTCGATATGACCAACAAAAGTGCCGTGGATTCGCTTGGTTATCCATTTTACAGCTATACCGTTTATGAGCGTTACGCCAATCTCTTCGAATGGCTGAAACTCCAGAAGAACATCACGCCTGTATTGATCATAACAATTACTCTTGTGGCGGTTTTCAATATCATCTCAACCCTGCTTGTTCTTATTATTGAAAAAACAAAAGAGATCGGCATGCTGAGCGCATTAGGAATGCCTCCGGGAAAGATAAGCGGCGTTTTTCTCTCTCAGGCGTTTCTTATCGCATTGGTCGGTATAGGTGCGGGAAACCTCATTGCTTTCAGTTTTTCAGTGTTTGAATTGCATTTTCAGCTGATCACGCTACCGCAAAAAAATTATTTCATTAAACACGTTCCTCTACAGATTGAGTTGTTTGACTATCTGCTGGTGTCATGTGTTGTCGGAATGCTGACGCTGCTGTTCGCTTTTATTCCGGCAAGAATCGCTGCAGCTCTCAAGCCGGGAAAAGCATTGTTGAACTGATGGGGTAAGGAGCCGGGAGTGAAGAAGTCAGGAATTCTGTTGAACTGTTGATGTGTTGAATTGTTGAGTTGCTCAGGAGGAATAATCCTGCCGTGAATGTGCTCAGCGAAGGGTAAATTCTAATCGATGATTCCTGAAAAGGAATAAAAAATAAGGTTCTTCAGCATGCAATCTGTTGTTCACTGGTTAGTGGCTTCTATGGAATTGAGGAACGGCAACCGGAAACGGGAAGAGTCAGTAGCCTTCGGCAGGCAGATTACCGAAAATATTATGTTGAAGTAACACAATTCAACGATTCAACAAATCAACATTTATACATGCGTTTTTCTCCAGGAATATGGATAGCTCAGCGATACAGTTTTGCAAGAAAGCGGTTCAGGGTTATCAATGTTATTTCTTTGATAAGCCTCTTCGGGATTATTCTCGGCGTCTCTACGTTGCTTGTCGTGATGAGTGTTCTGAACGGGTTTCAGCAGCTTGCATGGGATCTCTTTGTGACGGTTGAAAGTCCGGTACAGATTCTGCCGGCAAAAGAAAAACACATGGAGGTTCCGGATTCTCTTCTTGTTCGTCTTGAGCGGGTCAG
>JAPHUN010000133.1 GCA_026193435.1 Chlorobium sp. | reverse complement strand
TATCGGGAGGCTGTACTTTACCGCTCACCACATCCTTTCTATCGGATTTTTTCACTTGATCAGGCATGTGATTTCAAAGTTCAAGAAAATTTCTGATAATCTGTTTCCCCTCCCGGGTCATGATTGACTCAGGATGAAACTGCACCCCGTAGAGATTCAAAGAACGGCAATCCATTCCCATGATAATCCTGTCTTCCGTCCAGGCTCTGACGGTGAGTTCCTCAGGCAGCGTTTCTCTTTCGACAATAAGAGAGTGATAACGGGTCGCTATAAAGGGATTGTCAATGCCCGCGAATATTCCCTGGTTATCATGATAAATCAGAGAGGTCTTGCCATGCATGATATCACGTGCCCGAACCACCTTTCCTCCAAGCGCCTCTCCTATTGCCTGATGCCCCAGACAGACTCCGAGAAGGGGTATTCGCCCTTCGAGCGACCTGATCAGCGGCACCGATATACCCGCGTTCTCAGGAGTACCGGGACCCGGAGAAATCACTATTTTTTCAGGTTTCCGGTCAAGAACATCCGCCACCGTAACCTCATCGTTACGCGCAACATCTACGTCTGCACCGAGTTCGCCCATATACTGCACAAGGTTATAGGTAAAGGAGTCGTAATTATCTATGACAAGGACCATCTGTTCTGAGAGCTTTTAAAAGATGTAGAAATGCTGATGCGTTGAGCGGAAAGCGAAATCATCGTATTTCCCGGTCAATCCATTTTTTCCGGAACTCAAATCACTGAAATTGAGACGATAGCAAGCCCGACAAAAGCATAACATAATGAAAAAACAAATGCGGAAAGACCGGAAACTACACAGCGGTACCACTATCCTGTTCAACAGCCGCGACATAACGGAACATTGTTTCGTAGGCATCGCACATCCTGATATTTCGGCGGCCCATAACTACACGTGCGGTTTCAACCGCTTTTTCTATATCATAGGGCTGAAACCCCGATCCGGGCCCTCCCCAGGAAAAAGAAGGAATATATTTAGGAGGAAATCCGCCACCGAAAATATTTGAAGAAGCTCCTGCGACGGTACCGGTATTGAACATCGAGTTGATGGAACACTTCGCATGCTCTCCCATAAGAAGCCCGAGGAACTGCTCACCGGTGCGAAACTCCATATTTTCAACCTGGAGCTTTACTTTGCCGTAGTTGTTCCTCAAATCCGATGTATTTGTTCCCGCCCCGAGATTACACCACGAAGAGATATACGAGTGACCGAGAAAACCCTCATGCTGTTTGTTCGCATAGGGCTCTACAACGGCATCCTCTATCTCACCCCCGGCTTTTGAAGCCCTGCCGACAAAGACATTACTGTGCAGATTCGCTCCGGTCCTGACACAGGAGAACTCACCCGCGAAAACGTTTCCTGCAAGAACCGCCTGAGGCTCCACGACCGCGCCGGGACTCACATACACAAATCCCTCTTCAGCATCCAGCAGAGCTCCCGCCTTGATCACAGCTCCCTCACCGACAAATATACTTTCCGGATTCTCCAGTCCCGCGCGTGACGATACTCTGCCGGAGATTCTTCCGAGCTCGAGTGAAAAAGCTTCACGATGCAGCTCTCCAGGATGAAAAGCAACCGGGTCCCAGATATTTCGCAGCAACCTGAATCCCTCCGCAACGACGGTCTCACTCTCTGCTGCCAGCTGTTCTGTATCGAAATAATCAGGAAGCATGTTTTCAGCTGACACAATACGGGCCTCATTGACTCTCGCGAGGACAAGTTCGTCTCCCTGCATCAGACACTGGCCGGGATCGGGGGGATGGTCACGTATGATGGTTGCCGCTTTCTCATCGCACAACAATCGACCGTTTACCAGCAGAATATCTCTCTGCGGATCGACACCAGGCTGAAAAACCGGAAGATGAGAACGGTAATAGGGTTGGAGATAACGGCGAAGATGGCAGGAAAATGTGACGTCGGCACCCAGATAAAAACAAAACTTCTGCAAGAGATTCCTGCATCCGGTAAAAAGTCCGTAAACAGGCTTGAAATGCACCAGCGGGCGAAACCCGTGAACTTTCTCGTCTTCGAATATGACTATCTGCATACAAAGAAACTTGTTATTCTCCGTTATTCCGCACTATGAACAACCGGTGCCCTGCTGCAGGGCTTGTCGTCAACTTCCCTGAACCATGCAAACGGCATGCACACTCCTGCTTCTCCCGTCGATCTTCGGCCTTCCTGCTCCCGGCTTCCGGCTCAACAAAGCACGTTTATGCAGGAAGGAGCGTTTTCAATGCTGATTTTTCCGCAAACATCCTCAAACACTTCACCATCCATGTGCATGGTCTCAGGCTCAAAAAGCTCAAGCTCTACCGCCCTGACCTTACTGTAGATGACCTGAGAATCGAAGATCTGGGTACCGCGGGTATATTTCAAAGCGTATGCAATAAACTTTACTTTCGGAACAGATTTCAGTATACAAACATCGAGCAGACCGTCATTGAGTTCGGCTTCCGGAGCAATATGAAACTTTCCTCCCTCGATGCGCCCGTTTCCAATTGAAAAAGCAAATATCGGCTCATTGATTTCTATGGTACTTTCAGGGGTAATGAGCTTAATATGCATTTTTGACGGTTTATAGCCTAACAGTACACCAAGCAAAGCATTAAGGTAGACAAGCTCCCCCTTGAGCCATTTCGTATTTCGTACCTTGCCGGCGATTCTCCCTGTAAGCCCGAGACCAAAAGAATTCAGAAAATACCGCTGAAATTCCCCCTCACCATTGACCCTTCCGAGATCCACAGGGACTGAGTCAGCGTCCAGATACGCTTCAACCGGATAGTCACATGCAAACCGATGATCGAATGACTTCATGAAATCATTTGCGGAACCCGATGGAAGTATGCCCAGACGTACATCGGTATAGGCCAGAACATTTGCAATCTCGTGAGCCGTTCCGTCGCCTCCGCAGGCAACAACCGCTCTGCTGTCAAAAAGCGCCTTGCCGGCAATAACCGATGTATGGCCGGAATACTCGCTTCTGTAAACCGACGCGTGCAGCGCTCCGGCAACCGCTCTCTCGACATCGACCATCTTGAGCGCTGCCCGGCCTTTATCAGCGGCCGGATTGATGATAAAGGTTGTCTTTTTTATCACGGCGATAATTCCTTGTAAATATTACCCAATGCCTCGGAGAGAAGGTAATACACCGTCAAAAAATCATCCGTTGTCCCGTAGTAGGGATCATCAATCGTGCCCACAGAAGAATCCGTCAGGTAATCGGCCACCATAGATACCGGAAGGGACTCACTCATGGTGTTACCGTACCGGATAATATCATGGTAGTTGTCGACGTCCATGACAAATATCTTCGTAAACCGGTCAATCTCCATATCGTGGATACAGCGGGCCCTTTGTGCTGAAATATCAATCCCGTGAGCTAATGCGGTTGAGACTGCCCGGCTGTCAGGCGGTTCTCCTTTCTGGGAACAGACCGTTCCGGCTGACGCCACGGTAAACAGATCATGACTCATTCCCTCCGCAATAAGCCTCGAAAAAATCCCTTCGGCCATTGGCGAACGGCATATATTTTCATAACAGACAAAAAGCAGTGAATGCTTCATAGTAAAACATCGACAGTTCAGGGACACTAACGATAGTCAATATAAACGACTCAGAACGTTTCACACAATCAGAGCATAGCGATCACTGCCCCACTCCTGAGCGGTCTTCATGGACATCCACGGGATCCCCTACCACGTCGCCGCCGTAGTGTATTTAAGACAAAATCCTCCATTATTTCTTTACAAAAACAAAAATAATATCTATTATGCATAAAAGTACACCAAATCGCACACCAGAGAACGTACTTTAATGCGCATATGAGTTTCAAATGCCTTAAGTAACAAACACATCATGAGTACCTGTACAGTATCAAATATGGAAATAACTGAAAGCCCGAACTGGCGAACCTCCCATAAAGACAATAACGACGGGTATCAGAAAGTCGTTAAACGTCTCGGAAAAGACATTATTCTCTATAGTATAGAAGCAGATCATGACATTTCTCTTGATACCATGAACATCGGCATGCTTCAGACTGTACTTCAGGATTCGAAGATCGAGAACAAGCCTGTCTGCCTCTTATGGAACATGAAGCACATCACCAATATTTCGCTGACGTATAAAAAACAGATTGCCAATCTTATCTATAACCGTAGAGTAAACTTCGGCATAGTCGTCTTCTTTAACGTGGAGCCCGGGTGCCTTACAGTGGTCGAAACGTTTGCCGCAATGGTACCTGAAGATATGACGGTACTCATCAAGCAACACTATACCGAAGCAGTAAACGCGACTTTGGCCTGGAAAGAAGGATTACCTGTCGGCACAATCTATGAAAGTGCTGAGGAAGAGAAATACGAACTTCAGAAAAATGAGTTTCTTTCTGCACTTGCCAGAATTTCCTGGCTTGACATGATGGAACAGAGCATTCCCATGCCGTCAAACGACGACAAACTGCTCCCCTTTTTCCAGGCGATCAGTCATCTTCAGAGCGATCTTCTGGAAATATCACGCGATAAGGAACAGGAACTGAGACAGATTGAACAGGACGGTGAAAAAACTCTTACAGAAAAAAATATTCTGCTCAACGCACAGAAGGAGCTGTATAAAAAGCTCAAAAATCAGCTGGAAAAGGAAAAATCGGCACTCACAGCAAGAATCGCCACGCAGGAGATGGAACTTACGAGGATATCTACGGCGGTTGTTGAAAAAACATCGGCCCTTCGCCAGCTTCTCGACCTGATCGCTACGCTGGATATCGATCAGGGTCAAAAAAGAACCATGATCGATATATGCTCAAACATGATCGACACCGAGCTTATAGAAAAGAGGCTCAATATTGAGCTTACGACAACTGATTCCGAGTTCCTGTCAAAACTCCAGAAAAAACACCCGAACCTGAACCAGCGGGAGCTACGAATCTGCCTGCTGATAAAGCTGAATTACAACACAAGGGATATCGCGCGCTCAGTGGGCATTTCTACCCGGGGAATGGAAAGCATTCGCTACAGAATGCACAAAAAAGTAGGGCTGTCAAAACACCAGTCCCTTAAAAGCTATCTCACTGAACTGATCATGCAGAGAGACTGAAAGCGACGCGCTCAACTACCGAAAAGCCAGAGTCAGCAGCTCCGTACCGCATGACATGCGGTACGCATAAGTAAACGTACCTACCCTGTTCACATCCGATCGACACCGATGCTATACAATAACAACTAAAATCACGCCATGGAGCGCTGCAAGGTTACAGGAGAAGAAATTATATCGAACCCGTCATGGGCATACAACAATCATGCTTCACACTACTCGACCCGAATCAAACGGATCGGCAGGAATGTCCTGTATATCCGGGTAGACGCTGAAGAGCCTGTCAGACTTGAAGAATTTGAACTGAACCTCGTCATGAAAGTGCTTGAGGATTCAGGCCTGAAAGGAAAGCCGTTTCATGTCATATGGAATCTGGAGAAAGTAAAAAAGATCACCTATTCCTACAAGCACGGTATAGTCAATTTTCTCTACAATATACAGCCTCCCCTAAGCAGTGTGGTGTTTTTTAATGTCGCGCCGGAATTCGTGACTACCGTGGAAAGCATTCGGTCCATATTCCCGTCCACCATGCATTTGTATCTTGCCGAAAGCTACTCCGCTGCCGTAAAGGAAACGCTGAACCATATTTCAGGAAAAAACACGCAAACAGATCATACTGAAAACAACGAGTTTGAACACCTGAAAAATCAATTCCTCAGGGCCTCTGCAATGATCGGATGGCTCAAGATACTCGGACAGAAAATACACCTGCCTCCCGCGAATCACGAACTCTATCCTTTTTTCAGCGCGCTCTCTTTCCTGCAGGAAGATATCGCCGCCCAGGAAAACATTCATGAAAAGAAAAAACGCGAACTCGAACTGTTCTACGAAGAAAAAGCACGCGCTATGGACACGGAAATCAGCGCATTCGAGAATAACCAGCGACAGCTTCATATGGAGTTCGAAAAGGAAAAATCCGGGCTGATCAACACACTTGCGTTAAGAAAAAACGAATCGATCTATATCAGTGCCTCATTGCAGAACCGGAACCTGGCGCTGCAATCACTTTCGCTTGAAATGAGCCGTCTTTCACTGTCGCCGGAACAAAAAAAGCAGCTCCTGATCCTTAGCGAAACCCTCCTTGAAACCCATCGAAACGAACGACAGATAGATCTGCCGCTCACCGAAACGGACTCCATCCTCCTTTCGCTTCTCAAAAGAAAATATCCCCATCTCAACAACAGAGAACTTAAAATCTGCCTGCTGATCAAGCAGAATTATGACAATAACGATATCGCCGATCAGTATGGTATTTCAAAACGGGGTATGGAAAGTCTACGATACCGCATGCATAAAAAAATAGGCCTGAACAAAAACCAGTCACTCAAAAACCACCTCGCCTCACTTGCTGTTGAAGCTCAGGCTCTCGCCTGAACCGCTACAAACAGGCAAAACATGCCGTAGTCCCCTGCAGAAAAAGCTGCGCCCCGGGACAAACAGGAAGGTTATGGCAATTACCGGAACAACAAAGTTGTATGAAGAGAAGAAAAAGCGTATTCTTACCTTTATAATACGCCAAACAGTTCTAACGTAAACTCCATCCGTCTACGTCACATGAAAAGCCAACATGAATCAAACGTGCAGGTCACAGAGAAACCTCACTGGAAAATCGACCATCCCGATCAGAAGTATACAACGCGCATAAGAAAAATTGGCGATGATATCCTGTTAACCTATTACGAGTCTGACGGGGAAATCTGCATCGAGACCAGAGACCAGTCTCTCTTTCAGATGGTTCTTGATGAGACAGGGCTCCAAGACAAACTGGTGTTCCTGCTTCGCGACCTCAGCAACGTCAAGGACATTTCCTATGCCTACAAACAGAAACTCACACGGCTTGTCTACCAATGGCAGCCCTATTACAAACTGATCGTTTTTTTCAATATCTCCCCTGAATTTGAGACAACTGTCGAAACATTTGCTTCCATTGTCCCTCAAAGCACACCGGTCCTGATGGTCGAGTCCTACGAAGACGCGCTACAGGCTGTAAAGAACATCAAGTCAGGTATTGTCCCATCCGAGACGTATGAAGACCATGAAGATGAGCTCTACGTTCTGAGAAAAAAAGAGTTCCTTGCCGCCACGGCGCGAATCGGCTGGATGAATATGCTCAATCAGCCGATTAACCTGCCTGACCCTGATGAGATCCTCTATCCGTTTTTCAAAGCGCTCGAATCATTGCAGTCCGATCTGCTGGCAATAGAACAACTCTCTGCAGAGGAAAGAAGACTGGCTGCCATAAAGGCCGAGAAAACTATCTCGGAGAAAAAGATTCTCCTCAATGCCCAGCTTGAGCTGAATCATCAGCTTAAAAATCAGTTCAGTCGCGAGAAAGCGGCACTTCGCTCCCGTATCGCCTCGCAGGATATGGAACTCACAAGAGTCTCCACAGCTGTAGCGGAAAAAACCGCCACCTTGCTCTCCCTCAGGGAAAAGATATTTGGACTGGATATCGATGCAACCGTAAAAAAAGAACTGATCGATTCATGTTCCAAAATGATAGAAACTGAAACCATTGAAAAGCAGATCAATACAGATCTTTCTGTAACCGACTCTGAATTTCTCTCCAGGCTGCAGCGTAAACATCCGAACCTTAACCAGAGAGATCTGCGAATATGTCTGCTCATCAAATTGAACTACGATACCAGAGAGATCGCGAGAACAATAGGTATCTCGACAAGGGGACTTGAAAGTATCCGTTACAGAATGCATAAAAAGCTGGGGCTCTCCAAGCATCAGTCGATAAAAAACTATCTTACGAATCTCATCATTTCGTAGGAATTTCAATCCCGAAGAAAGTAACGTCCGGACTCACCAGCAAGAATAGCTCTGCTTATGAAGTCAACATGCCCCTGTACAGGACTGCCTGTACTGCATCAACATCACTGGAAAGCTGATCATCACCGTCAAGGCTACAGCACAAAATTCAGTCTTATCGGAAATGATATTATTCATGGAGAGATCCTGTCCAATGAAGCTGTTGTCATGGAATACATCGATAAAGAACTGTTTATGAGCGTTCTCAGCCAGAACAATCTTTCCGGTAAACCATTCAACCTGCTGTTCGATCTGAGCCAGGTGGAAAAGATATCGTTTTCCTGTAAAAAAAGTATGGTAGACTTTTTCTACAATTCAGGCCCGCCGTTCAAGACGCTTGCCCTCTATAGTGCAAAAAAGGAGATCGTCCCCATACTTGAAGCATTTGCTTCCATTGCGCCCTCCAGGTCAAGCGTTGTCATTTCCAGTGATTATCCAGAGGCGATGGACATGATTCTGAAGCCGGATGCAGAACGTGCCGGAAGTGAAAGTGAAGCAACCTGCACCAGTGAAGATGAGGAGTACCATACCCTGAAAAAGGAGTTTTTTTCTTCTTTAGCAAAGTTCAGCTGGTTAGACCTCCTTAACCATCCGATCATCATTCCTGACAGCAACAATCCGTTATATCCCTATTTCAAAGCGCTTGAAGCATTTCAGCAGGACCTCAGGGAAATGCAGCGACAACACATGGAGAAATGTCAGGAACGCAAAGAGTCTTACAACAGGAAAATCACTGGTAAATCCATTCAGTTCAACGCTCAGACAGCCATGAACAACTCGCTTGAGTCTCAGCTTGACCGCAAAAGAACTTCGCTGACAAACCGCATAGAATCAAATGATGCTGAACTCAGACGACTCAAGGCAACAATGGACCGGAGCCTGGAACTGAGCAGTCTGCTGATTAATTTTGTAGATCAGGCAGGCTTTGACGAGGAAACCAGAAAACAGATCACTGAACACCTGAGCAAACTTGCTGACAGCACTCAGGGACATGAACACCATGCGGCTTCATTAACACCGGAAGATGCCGCCTTTATAGCCGCGCTGCAACAAAAACACCCCTCTCTCACCAAACGGGAGCTGAAAATCTGTCTCCTGATAAAATATAATCACAGTAACAACGAAATAGCCAACGCACTGGGCGTTAATCCCCGCGGAGCGGAAAGTTTACGCTACAGACTGCATAAAAAGCTCGGTCTTGAAAAAGGAAAACCCATAAAAAAATACCTGTTTGAGATCGAGACAGATGTACACTGACAATCCCCTCCGCAAAAAAGATCGACGCCCCCCAAATACCTCACGATAACAATCCGGCTCTGCCGAAAAGCGCTAAGCGATATAGATCGATTTGATATTGACGAACTCCCGAATACCGTAGCTGGAAAGTTCACGGCCGTAACCTGACTGCTTAATCCCGCCAAAAGGCAGACGAGGGTCTGATTTTACCATCGAATTGATACAGCAGTTACCGGCATCCAGCCTGGCAGCGATCCGTCCGGCGCGCTCAGGATCACCGGAAAAAACCGCTGATCCGAGACCGTAAGGGCTGTCATTGGCGATCCTGACGGCATCATCGTCATCCCGTGCTTCAAGAATCGTCGCGACCGGTCCGAATGTCTCTTCACCATAGACCGCCATATCTGCAGAGACATCCGTAACAATCGTCGGCGGATAAAAAAAGCCTTTTCTGTCCGGGATTTCACCCCCGCAAAGGACCTTTGCCCCAAGACCTCTACTCTGCTCCACCTGAAGGTGGAGAGCGTCTCTGAGATCTTTCCTCGCAATCGGCCCTATGTGTATGCCGGGATCAAACGGATCCCCGACTTTCTTTTTGCTCATTGTATCGAGCAGCTTTTGCTCGAAACGTGATTTTATCGAACGATGAACAACAAAACGCTTGGCGGCGATACAACTCTGACCCGCGTTCAAAAGCCGGGACGCGATACAGAACCCTACGGCCTCATCAAGATCAGCATCATCGAGCACCAGATAGGGATCATTCCCGCCCAGTTCAAGAACACTTCTCTTGAGCGCTCTGCCTGCTTTTGACGCCACGGCAACTCCCGCACCGGTACTACCTGTGACCGAAACAGCCTTGATAACCGGATGAGCGATGATGTGGCCGACCATTCGATCAACATCTTCAAGATCTATATGCAAAGTCCTGTACAGGTTCACGGGAAAACCGGCTTCACGAAAAAGATTTTCCAGCGCGATCGCCGATCCGGTCACATTAGGAGCATGCTTGATGACAACACCGTTCCCTGCCATCATAACTGCAGCCGCAAAACGAATCACCTGCCAGAAAGGAAAATTCCAGGGCATTACCCCGAGAACGACACCCAGCGGGACAAAGGTCACAAGTCCGGTCCCGCCATCCATATCTACCTTTTCCGGCTGCAGGAAGGCCTCCGCGTGTTCGGCGTAATAATCACAGACCCATGCGCACTTTTCAACCTCGGCGACCGACTCGGCATAGAGCTTGCCCATCTCACGACTGATCATCGCCCCGTGCATCTCTTTCTGCTCCCTCAGCAGATCGGCAAGACGATGCATCGCGATTTTTCGCTCATCGACCGGGATTTTTTTCCAGATAAGGGCGGCATTCTCCGAAGCTTCAAGAATCCTGTCAATCTCTGCAGCAGTCATGACCGGATATTCGGCAAGCAATTCTTCGTTAGCGGGGTTCAGGGTAACAATCATTCTCTGTAACTCTTTATATTAAATCGAAGTCCTCAGTTATCGGCTTTGTAACGCATCGTATCGTCACCTCTGCCGGGGACGGACGTTCAATGCATACTGTTCCGAAAGATTAACGCAACGAGTAATTTAGCGCATTTTCCCTTTTTGTAAAACCCCCCTGAAACCATCAGCACCGGCACACCCGCCTGATCAAGTGTGACCCTTTGAGAAAAAAAACTTTCATGAGCATAGAATGAGAGCCGCGCGATCAGAACTGCTCGCTTTCAGGCAGTGAATCAAAAATGGCAAGATAGCTCTCATATCTTTCCCGGTCTATAGCTCCTGTGTCGACAGCACCCGCGACACCGCAACCCGGTTCGACGGTATGGGAGCATGACGAAAACGCACACGCTTGCATGTGCACAAGAAACTCGGGAAAATAAAACCTGAGGTTATCTTTTGTGATATCCGACAGACTGAACTCCCGCAAACCAGGTGTATCGATCACATAACCGGAACAAGGAAGCCCGAGCATTACCGCATTGGTTGTCGTATGAACACCCTTGAGGCTCCAGGCGCTGATCTCCGCGGTTTTCAGTTTTTCCTCCCCGACAAGCCGGTTGATCAATGTGGATTTTCCGACACCGGAATGTCCGCTCAAAACAGTGACTTTTCCATCCAGCTCATGCTGAAGACCGGCAAGGCCTTTACCGTTTTCCGCACTGACGTAACAGACGGTGTAACCGAGACGGTCATAGGGCCGCATAAACACGCTGACTGAATCGGGCTCGGCAAGATCCATTTTATTGACAATGATGATAACCGGCATCTTTTCTGATTCCGCGAATACAAGATAACGGTCAATGAGACGACGGTTGAGCGGAGGCTGCTCTGCCGAAACAACGATAGCGAGCTGGTCAATATTTGCAGCGATAACCTGAATTTTCTCCTTACTGCGATTTCGCCGCACATCCCTCTTTCTCGTAAGGGCTGTCCGGCGAAGCCGGACGTGCGCTATGACCCCTTCCGGAATATCCCCTTCTGCCGTTACGGTAACCGACACCCGATCACCAACGGCAACAAGGGTTGTGTCAATATTGTCTGTCTTTGTCCCCCTGTAGGTAGTACAAAGGCATAGTCCCCCGCGTGACGCTTCAACGAGGTACATACCCCCTCTGCACTCGGCAACAACTCCTTCAAAAGTATGTCCTACCTCGAATCCTCTCATATGCTGATCGTTCAAATTCCGCGTTTAACCGATACCCGCCAATGCAAACCGTTCATGGCAAAGTTGCCTGTACTGCTCACGTATCATGTCATGAGCATGATCACGGAGAGCGCTGTCCTGCTCGACCGTCTCAATGGCCGCCTCTCTTGCAGAACACATGATATCGTAATCACGAACAATGTCGGCAACCTTCATCCCGGTCATCGTCCCGGACTGCTCTTTGCCGAGCACATTACCCGTACCGCGCAATGAGGCATCAATCTCGGAAAGCCGGAACCCGTCATGGTTACGCTCCATGGCGGCAAGCCTTTCCCGCGCATCACCTCCGATAGCGGCGTGCAGTAAAAAACAGTAGGACTGGTCGGCTCCCCTTCCGACCCTTCCCCGTAACTGGTGAAGTTGTGCGAGACCGAAACGTTCAGCATGCTCGATGACCATAACCGTGGCGTTTGGAACATCGACACCAACCTCAATAACCGTTGTTCCTACAAGCAGATCAAGCGTGCCGGACCTGAAACTCTCCATAACAGACGCTTTCTCCTCTGAACGCATCTGGCCATGCAGTAAACCGATCCGGAGGCCGGGCAGAAGCTCGTCACGCAACTGAAGGAAACTCTCTGTTGCCGCCTTAAGATCAATTTTTTTGGACTCTTCAACAAGAGGATAGACAATATATGCCTGCCTTCCCTTCTCAATTTCCTGACGGAGAACAGCGAGAACCTCATTTTTCTGACGCTCACTGCGCATCCGGGTAACAACACGCTTTCTGCCAAAGGGAAGCTGATCGATCACCGTGACATCGAGATCTCCGTAAACACCCATAGCCAGAGTTCTCGGAATAGGTGTCGCCGTCATAAGCAGAATATGAGGGCTTTCAGCTTTATCCTGCAACGCCTTACGCTGCAACACCCCAAAGCGATGCTGCTCGTCAATAACAGCAAGACCGAGCTTTTTAAAACGCACTCCTTCTTCAATAACGGCATGGGTTCCAACAAGGATATGGAGGCGACCGTCTTCAAGCCGGTCAAGCACTTCCCTTCGCTCTTTTGCTTTCTGACGACCACCGAGAAAACCGATGCGAAGCCCGAGTGCCCCTTCGTTTTTTTTCAATTCCATGTAGTGCTGAAAGGCGAGTATTTCCGTAGGGACCATAAACGCTGCCTGCAAGCCATTATCAACAGCAAGCGCCATGGCAAACATGGCGACAAGAGTTTTGCCTGAACCGACATCGCCCTGCAGGAGACGATTCATCCGTATACCGCTGCGCACGTCACGGTAAATTTCCCTTACCGCTTTTTTCTGTGCTTCGGTCATAACAAATGGCAAAGACGCATAGAGCCTTTTGGTAAAGAGTCCTGAACGCTCAAAACGAACGGCACGGTTCTGTTCCTTAAGCGCTGTACGGCGGATAGCGAAAAAAAGCTGGGCATAGAACAGTTCAGTCCATTTAAACCGGTAAAGCGCGCGTTCAAGCATTTCAGGCGAAGAAGGAAAATGAATCATCCTGTAAGCCTGGTTGATCGGCAGAAGACCGTACTGACTGATAATCTTTTCGGAAAGGTTTTCCCTGAAACACGGAGGGTTCAGGGTGAACGCTTTCTCCAACAGCCCTCTCATCCCTTTTGGCCCCATCCCCGCTCCTTTGCGGGATTCGGATGACGGGTATACAGGCACTATTTTACCTGTGTACAAGAGAGCGGAAACATCATCCCCGCCCTCGGTACTGCCGGGCGCGTCAAGGTTCAGACGTTCATATTCCGGATGCTGCATCTGCCGCTGACGACCGAAAAAAACCACTCTGCCGTGAACCGCAAGGGTATCACCCTGCCTCAGAGCAGCGGAAACATGGAACACACTCCTGAACCAGACCAGCTCAAGCTCTCCTGATTTGTCCACAAGAGTAACATTCAAGCGGGAGTGGCCGGGTCGTGCATGCTGCCTGTATACCTTTTTAACCGTTCCGACGACCGTCGCCGGCTCTCCCTCGACAAGTCCGTTAACAGGCTTTATGGTCCTCCTGTCAAGATATCGTCGGGGAAAAAAGTCATACAGATCGGCTATTGTCTCTATTCCTGACTGCCCTAACAGAGCGGCCTTGCGCGGGCCGACCCCCCTGATGCAGGTTACAGGTATATCGTTTGGTCTTTGTCCCGGCACAATCCTCTCTCCCTGACAGCCTCGCATGTCGAAGGCTTTGTTATCTCCACACTAATTTTTGTATATTACGTGATAAATTATTTTATTCCCGAATAGATCACAAAACTATTTCCTTTCAGTCAAGGTAAATCCAGGTCATGAAAAAAGATATCCATCCGAAGTATACAACCGTTACCGTCACCTGTGCCAATTGCGGCAACAGCTTTGAAACCCGCTCGACAAAAGAGTCGATAAAAGTCGATATCTGCAGCAACTGCCATCCGTTCTATACCGGCAAACAGGTTCTTGTCGATACAGCTGGACGCGTTGAGCGCTTCAAGAAAAGATTTGCGAAAAAAAGCGTCTCCTCATCGGCTTCTGAATAAGCTGTTCCGCGCGGTCTCTGATAATCAAAAAACGATGTGATCCCTATGAGCTTGAGAGAAATAACTCAAAAGGCGGAAGCGAAAATGAAAAAATCGGTTGAAAGCTTCCAGCACGAGATCGCGGCAATACGAACAGGCAAGGCAACAACCGCACTGCTGGATCGTGTAAAAGTAGACGCATACGGGCAGACCATGCCGCTCAAACAGATCGGCAATGTCGGTGTTCAGGACGCCCATACACTCATGGTTCAGGTATGGGACAAATCAATGGTCGCAGGGACGGAAAAAGCCATACGGGATGCCAATCTCGGCCTTAATCCCGTAGCGGAAGGCCAGAGCATCAGAGTCAGTATTCCTCCCCTTAACGAAGAACGGCGCAAGGAGTATGTGAAACTGACCAAAAAGTACGGTGAGGACGCAAAAATAGCCCTTCGAAACCTTCGAAGGGAGATGCTCCATGGCGCTGACAAGCTTGAAAAAGACAAGGAGATCGGTGAAGATGCCAAGGCCAACTGTAAAAAAGACGCCGACGACCTTGTCCACAAGTATGAAAAGCAGATCAGCGACATGATCGTTCAGAAAGAAAAAGAGATCATGGAAGTGTAAAATACTCCTTCATCTTTCTGAACACATCCTTTTTCCCAAGCAGACCGGCAACCATTCCAAGCACCGTTCCGGCACCCGCGGCAAAAAACAGGGGCCGGGAAGAGATGTTGTTGGTATAGTAAATTGCAGGAATCCCCTTCTCTTTCGCATAGCTGTCCAGGGAGGTTGTACCGATAACCAGATCGGGATCATGCGCATCAACCGCCTGCATATCCTCCTCAAGAAATTTCCGATACCGGATCTCGGTGCCAAGCATTGAAAGAAGCTGATGATCCTCTTCGCCGAGAGAGGTACGGGCTATCGAGGTCGATGCATAGGGAACTTCGAGTCCGGCCTCAAGCAGCAATCTGACAACAGGAAGTTCATTTCCTTCGTACCCGGCAACAAGAACTTTTCCTGAAAGATGACTGAAATTTCCGATAACAGCGGCCGCTTTCGCTTTTTCTTCACCGGCCACCTTGCGAACCTGGTCCATATCGAGCCCAAGTGCATCTCCGACACGTTCGATCCATTGCGCAGTAGCTCCTGCGCCTACTGGATTTCCTGAAACAATCCGCATCCCTTTTTCTTGAAGCAACGAGGCTGTCCTTTCATAGAACGGATGCAGAACAGCGCATGCTTCCGCTGAGCCTGCCTCGATATAATCTTCAAGGTCGGCAGCCGGAATCGACAGTACCGACTCGACACCGATCCGCTGCAGTACACTTCCGATCGCCATAGCGTCAACAGGAAAAATCTCGCCGACAACAACCAGGGAACGCTCTCTCTTCGGTCTGTCAAAATCAGCAAACCTTCCGAGCAATGTTGAGACCGTTACATCCTTTGCCTCAGGATGTGATTTGATCTGAAATGCCGGCAGACGAACAAGCTGAACAACAGCGTTGCCTGCCTGTTTCGGCAGCAACTCTTCTGCAATACCTGCCGTTTCCGCGACACAGGTGCTGACAACAGGAATGAAGGTTACCGCCGGATCTTCGGCAATCTTCCGGATAGTCTCCCGAACGTCGTCGATCATGGTTCCTCCTGAAATCTGAACGTTCATCAGTTCAGAAGCAACGATTGACCTTCTGGCCGCATAAAAATGTGAAACGAACGTCAATCCGTACAGGCATCCCTGATCAGCAACAAGGCAGACCCGCGACCCTTCTATCCTCGTAAGAACCCGCAAACCGCCAAACGCGGGGCACATTGTCTGCGGATGAAGATTGGCACATGCTTTATTTTTCGTACTGTGTACCTGGCAATCATGAATCATTATTGACCTCCTAAATCAAGTATCTGCATATTTTCAAATACGTTATTGACAATCTCCTGAAGCGGTTCATCAGGAACGAAAAGGTATTTCCCTTCGACAGTCCTGAACACTCCCAACCCTTCGAGCAGAAGTTCCTGCTTTGCGGCAAGACGCTCTCTGAAATGTCCGGAAAGTATCCTGAAGAACGTATCGGCATCTCTTTCCGACAGACCGGTCTTTCGACCGATGATCCGAAGGGTTGCGGTATCGACAACCGGCCTGGTATAAAAAGCTATTTTCTTACGGGGAGGAAATGCCTTCATCACCCTGCCATCCACCTTACTTCTGAAAGGAAGGTAGAGCACTGTAAACAAGCCGAGCCCTTTGACGGAAAGCTCTCCCTTCCGGACAAGTTCTTCGACAAATCCGGCCATAACCGCATCGAGAAATTCTATAAGCTGCTGCCTGTCCAGAGAGAGCTTCTTCTCCAGACGTGCAACACAAGCGTCATGTTTCATCTCGTAGCCTGTCGTGTTATATGAAACTCCTTATTGTCCCTCCTTCAGCAGTAGAACAGTTCAGAATATACTAAAACCATTCCGTGGAAATACCTAACTTCAGTAAAACAGTACCGCCACGTTTAGCCAGCAGTAACGAATGTCAGAGCAGATTCTTACCATCACCGAACTCACCAGGGAGATCAAATCAGATCTTGAACACCGCTTTCCCGCTGTAAGCGTCAAAGGCGAAATCTCCAATTTCAAGCTACCGGGATCGGGCCACATCTATATGACGCTCAAGGATGAAGGAGCACAGATTCCTGCGGTACTATGGAAAAATGTACGGATGAGGCTCCCTCTCGAGCTGAAAGACGGCATGGAAATCATTGCACACGGTCGAATCGAGGTATACCCCCCGTCAGGACGCTATCAGCTTATCTGCACATCAGTTTCACTTGCCGGAGCCGGGATGCTCCAGCAGGCGTTTGCCATGCTCCTGGAGAAACTTGCCGGACAGGGCTATTTTAATCAGGAACATAAAAAACCGCTACCCGGAATTCCCGAAAAAATCGGCCTGGTAACCTCGGCAACCGGTGCGGTGATCGAGGATATGAGCAACGTTCTGAAACGTCGTTTTCCAGCCGCGAAGCTTCTTCTTTTTCCTGTCAAGGTTCAGGGAGCCGATGCGGCACAGAACATCATCAATGCATTGTCCTACTTCAACCATCCTCTTGATCCCGCTCATAAACCAGACATCATCATCGTTGCCAGAGGAGGCGGCTCTCTTGAGGATCTGCAGGCATTCAATGAAGAAAACGTAGCTCTCGCCATTTTCTCTTCAACTATTCCTGTGATCAGCGCGGTCGGTCACGAGACCGATGTAACCATCGCTGACATGGTTGCCGACATGCGCGCGGGAACCCCTTCCATAGCAGCGGAAATCGCCGCACCCGATACCAGGGAGCTGCTGAAACATAATGACGCCTTGCTTGACAGGCAGTGTACGGCCCTCTATGCGAAGATTGAAGGAACGGAACGGCAGCTACACTCACTTCTCGGCAGTTACGCCTTCAACCGTCCGCAGGTAACGCTGGAAAGAATGCAGGAGCGAATCGACCATTCAGTGAGATTCATGTCTCAATCTGTACGAAGCGCCTTCATGCATACGGAGCGCAGATTTTCTTCCGTAACGGAACGCCTCTCACTGCTCGATTACCGAAAAACCCTTGAAAGAGGTTTTACTCTTGTACGCAAAGAAAAACGCGCTATCACTTCCAGTACCGACCTGTATGAAGGGGATATGGCATCAGTGATATTTCATGACGGCGAGACTGCCGTTACCATTACAGGGAAGGAAGATCTTCCCTGAATATCCTTCTGACAAGCTCCAGTTCCTCGGGGGTGTTGACTCCCGGTGAGTCAACCGTGGTTTCAACACATTGAATACGAAAACCGTTTTCAAGGAGTCGCAGCTGTTCAAGAGACTCCTCCTTTTCAAGCATTGAAGGTTCGAGCCCGGCAAATTTCTGAAGCACCTCCCTCTGAAACGCATAGATGCCGATATGACGGTAAAAGGTTGTCGACAGGTTTGCACCCCTCCGATAGGGTATTGAGCTGCGTGAAAAATACAACGCGTACCCCTGCTTGTCCATCACCACCTTGACAATATGCGGATCATCAATCAGGGCTGTTTCTGTAGCCGGAACAGGAAAAACAAGCGTTGTACAGTCAGGTCTCTCTCCCCGAAGATATGGGGCTGCCACGAGGTCGATAGTAGAGGGGTCGATCAACGGCTCATCCCCCTGAAGATTGATAAACAGATCGCCTTCAAGCGATTCCGCCGCTTCGGCAATACGTTCAGAACCGCAACGCGCATGTCGAGAGGTCATGACAACCTCGACATGCACTTTTCGGAGCACTTCGGCGATTTCAGGACTGTCTGTTGCTACAACCACACGGCCAGTGCATTCGGCCATCATCGCATTCTGACAGGTTCTGACAATGAGGGGTTCGCCCTCTATGTCTGCAAGCATTTTCCTCTGTAACCTGGTTGAGTCGAGCCTCGCAGGAATCACGATCACTATTTCCATAGGTACTGCGGCTTGGTAACTGGTTCGCGAAAAGGCTGAATGGATGAGGCATCCGTTACTATGGGGAAGAGTACAGGTAAGGCGTTATTTTTTCTGTAAATTCGACAGCCGAAAGTCCAAAGACCTTAACCCGTTTCTTTTTTCCTCTCGTCCCGGATACAATCTCCACACTTGATCGGGCGACACCAAGCGTCCGGGCAAGAAGCCTGCAACACTCAAGATTCGCCTCACCATCGACCGGAGGAGCTTTAAGGTTCACCTTTATGCTGCCGTCATATTCACCGGTGATCATACTTTTCGATGAGCGTGGCTGAGCCTTTATCGAAAAAAAGACCGATCCTGCTTTTTCCTGAACCTGAAGCACGCCTGCTCCGCTTTAGCCGATAACTTTCGGAACTCTGAAAAAACGATCGAGTTTATCAGGGGCGTTAAGAAGAGCTGTTTCATTTGGAATGGACTCCTGACGGATATCATCACGAAGTACGTTAACCTCATCATGAATGCTGCTCAGAGGCTCCACTCCGTCAGTATCAACTTCGTCAAGTTTCTCGACATACTGCAGAATAGCATTCAGCTCGCTGGTCATTTTCTCTTTCTCGGTGTCGGTAAAGCTGAGCCTTGCCAGTTCAGCGATATACGCGACATCTTTTATAGTTACGGACATGTGTTGTTGTTAGGTGTTAGGTGAAGATAAACGTTGAGAGAAAAGAGTCAGGAACAACGAGGCCAAGGTAAAATAGCTGGATGGCTGTATGGCAAGCTATTTGGCTATTCAGCTATCCGGCTATTGAGCCATCGTAAAACGCATCACTCATTGCTCATTGCTCTTACAGTCTGCATATACCAATCTTTTTTTCTACCGGATAGGACGACGGTTTCAACCTTTCTCCTATAGGAACATAGTCTCGAGCTTCGTCACCGAGATACATCTGTCTCGGCCTGGAGATCTTCTGCTCGTCATCGCTCATATGCTCCATCCACTGTGCCAGCCAGCCGGGAGTCCTTCCGATAGCAAAGAGCACGGGAAACATATCCAGCGGGAATCCCATCGCCTGATAGATCAGTCCGGAATAGAAATCAACGTTCGGATAGAGTTTACGACTGATAAAGTAATCGTCCTCGAGAGCGATTCTTTCAAGTTCCAGTGCGATATCAAGCAAGCTGTTGGTGCCGGTGACCTCAAAAACCTCGAAGGCGATTTTTTTGATTATCCTGGCTCTCGGGTCGTAGTTTTTGTATACCCGGTGGCCGAACCCCATAAGCCGTCCTTCTCCCGATTTCACCGTTTTGATGAACTCCGGCACCTTGTCCAGACTGCCGATTCTCTCCAGCATGCGGATAACCGCCTCATTGGCCCCGCCATGCAACGGTCCGTAAAGAGCGGCACAGCCGGCGGCAAGCGCGGAATACGGATCGACCTGTGAACTGCCTACGGAACGAACAGCGCTTGTCGAACAGTTCTGTTCATGATCGGCATGCAGAATGAACAGCACATCGAGCGCATGTTCAAGTACCGGGTTGGGCGTGTATTTCAACTCCGTCATCTTGAACATCATGGAAAGAAAGTTCCCCGCATAACTCAGGTCGTTGTCGGGAAGAACATAGGGAAAGCCCATACTGTGGCGGAAACTCATCGCGGCGAGCGTAGGCATTTTACCGATAAGCCGACGCACCTGAAGCCGGATCGACGCTGCATCGAATATGTTTTTGGCGTCCGGATAAAAGGTAGACAACGCACCGACCGTACCTACCAGTATTCCCATCGGGTGGCCGTCATAGCGAAATCCATCCATGAACTTTTTCAGGTTGGCATGGACCATGGTGTGCATCTGTATATTGTGCGTCCAGGCATCCAGCCGGTCTCTGTCCGGCAGCTCACCCTTGATAAGCAGATAGGCTGTTTCCAGAAAAGAGCTTTTCTCCGCAAGCTGCTCAATGGGGTATCCCCTGTAGCGAAGAATCCCCTTGTCACCATCAATAAAGGTAATGAGGCTTTT
>JAPHUN010000149.1 GCA_026193435.1 Chlorobium sp. | reverse complement strand
TACACCGACCTGCGCACACAGATCAGCAGAGAGCTTGTCGACCTTGATTTTGAAGGGTACTCCATCGGCGGTCTTGCGGTCGGGGAACCGGCCGAAGAGATGTACAGGATACTCGATCTTTCGCATACCATTCTTCCTGAAAACAAACCGCGCTACCTGATGGGTGTCGGCACCCCTGAAAACATTCTCAACGCCATAGAGCGGGGCGTCGACATGTTTGACTGTGTCATACCGACCCGTGAAGCCCGAAACGGACGTGTCTACACCAGAAACGGCTATATCAATTTGCGTTCTGCACGGTATGCCGAGGATTTCAGCGCCATCGACGAGGGATTCGACAACCATGTCTGCAGAAACTACTCGAGAGCCTATATACGCCACCTGCTCAATGTCGGCGAGATCCTCGGCCTCAAGCTCTGTACGTTGCATAACATCTCCTTTTTCATGTGGCTCACCCGAACCGCGAGAGAACAGATTATCAACGGCAGCTTCAGAGAATGGAAAGATGACTTTCTCAAAACCTTTAATGCCGGAAAAAAGTCCTGAAACCATGACCCGAAACAGATCGATTTTTCTGCTGAGCCTCGGCTGTTCAAAAAACACCGTCGATTCCGAACGGCTCATCGGCCAGGCCCGGCTTAAGGGGCTGAGCTTCACCGACGAGCCGGACGAAGCCGATATCGTGATCATCAACACCTGCGGCTTCATCGCCGACGCCAAAACGGAGTCAATAGACGAAATCCTCGCCGCAGCTGAAAAGAGAAAAAACGGCGAGATCGAAGCTCTCTACGTCATGGGATGCCTGAGCTCTCTCTACGCCGCCGAGCTCAGGGCTGAACTGCCCGAAGTCGACCGCTTCTTCGGCACCGCCGACCTCCCGGAAATCCTCGATCTCCTTGGAACAGCATACGATCCAGCAACACGGTACGAACGCTCACTGCTCAGCCCCTCGCATTACGCATGGCTGAAGATCGCCGAAGGGTGCAGCCGCACCTGCTCCTTCTGCGCGATTCCAAAGATGCGCGGGCGCTACAAGAGCGAGAGCATGGAAGACCTGCTTCAGGAAGCCACCAGGCTGAAAGCGAAGGGCGTGAAAGAATTCAACCTGATCGCACAGGATATCAGCCCATACGGCAGGGATCTCTACGGAACGTCGCGCCTGAACGACCTCATAAGGGAACTGTCAGATCTCAACTTCGACTGGATCAGGCTCCTCTACGCCTACCCCCTCGACTTCCCTCTCGAGGTCATCGACACAATGCGTGAACGGGAAAACATCTGCGACTACCTCGACATGCCGGTCCAGCACATCAGCGACCGCATCCTCACCTCGATGAAGCGAGGCATCGGCAAACAGGAGACCATAGAACTGCTGGAATCCATCCGGGAACGCAACCCGAACATCCGCCTGCGCACCACGATGATAGTCGGCTACTCCGGAGAAACGAGAGCGGAGTTCGAAGAACTCCTGCAGTTCGTCCGGGAGTTCCGCTTCGACCGACTCGGCTGCTTCCCCTACAGCCACGAGGAGCATACCGCCGCCTACGACAACCTCGAAGACGACATCCCGGAAAAGGAAAAACAGGAACGCGTAGGCGAACTGATGGAGTTACAGGAAGGAATTTCCGAAAAGAAAAACCGGGCGTTTGAAGGAAAAACTCTTAAGGTGCTCATCGAGGAGGTAGAAGACAACCTCGCCTTCGCCCGCACCGAATACGACGCCCCCGAAGTGGATAATGAATGCGTTCTCGATACTGCCGGGATCGATATCAGACCGGGTGATTTCTGTATGGCCAAGATTGAGGAGAGCTCGGCGTATGAACTGGTTGGAAGGATTATAAATGTTACACCGTAAGCGTCTGTCGCAACGCCTTGATCCATCCCTGAAGGCTGGCTTTCCTGCTCTCCTCATCCATTGAAGGCTCGTAGCTGCGCTGCACACGACACAATGCCTGCAGTTCATGAGTGCTCTTCCATACTCCGCATCTCAAACCGGCAAGAAAAGCGGCTCCGAGGGAGGTCGATTCGGTGTTGGCCGGCTTGTGCACCGGGACGCCGAGGATGTC
This sequence comes from Chlorobium sp., assembly GCA_026193435.1. Lineage (GTDB taxonomy): Bacteria > Bacteroidota > Chlorobiia > Chlorobiales > Chlorobiaceae > Prosthecochloris. Next base: position 18 of record JAPHUN010000149.1, on the reverse strand, counting down.
CGCCTGAAACTGCATCAG
>JAPHUN010000212.1 GCA_026193435.1 Chlorobium sp. | reverse complement strand
GAGGTTTGTGTCATGCAGATGGGCACAAGCGAATTTACCAACAAGATTCAACGATTTCTTGAGCTCTGAGTTTCGGCACTAATTGGCACAAGTCAGGAAAAATAGAGATTGCATGTTGAGCAGTTATTACAGGAGTGAAAACAACACGTTACATTTTGAACGGCAATGCGGCCCGTCAAAAAAACGTTATGTCACGAGCCGGCAGAAGAGATGGCAAAACGGGGTTGATATGAGCATTCAAGTGCGAGGCGAACGGAGCGCAGAAACCTCTTTCTATCCGCTCAACGAAGCAATTGCATCGCTGAATAAATAAATAGAGGTGCCCTTCAGAACAAGAGGGAGATATTCACGCCATATCCGAAAGATGTGTTTTCAGGTTCATATCCTGTCTTTTGCACCGCCCTGTCGAGAAAAGCATTATACTCCATGTACTCACCGGGCTGCGACTGATCAATGCTCCAGTAACGCAGAAAAGGCTCAAAAGCGACCAGAAAACTCTCATGCAGTTGTTTCCTGATCTTCAAGGACGCCCTGAGACCATAGCCCTTTTCCTGATCGTTGACGAGATCACTGTTCAACGGGTGCAGATCGCTGAACGCACTTTTCTGCGTTCCGCCCCAGAAATAATCATATTCGAAAAAACCACCGAAAGACCAACCGTTTTCAAGGTCAGCTTCCACAGCGATACCGAGAGGAGAGTAGAGGTACTGTGATTCCCTGTCATATCCCAGCGCGCCTGAAGTTGAAATCATGCCATAAGCGCTGTCCTTTTTCCATCGATACCCGAGTCCAAGATAAGGAGTCCATACAGTCCGGTCACTTGCCACATCGTGTCCCAGAGAACCCCGTATTTCAAAAACCGAGACGTCGATGGCATCAATATTTCCCGTCCAGAAAGAAGAATACTCCTGAGCGCCCCTGGCATACGCCCCTTCGATCCTGATCATATCAACCGGCCCGACAATCTTTTCATGAAAAGCAACAGCACTCTTTACGCCGTAAAAAAAACCTTTTTCTTTCATAATACCAGGCTCCTCATAAACGGCATGATAAATCTCAGTCCCAATTTCCCAGTGTTTTTGAAAAGGCCCGGTTTGTGCAATAAGAGTAACCGGGAAGAACAGCAACGTGCAGAACAGCAGCATCGTCTTGACAGAACAGACGGTCATTATTCCTCCTTTTTGTTGCTAACGTTTCTTTGGCAGACTCATAATCGTGAAATGTAGGCTGTCAATTCTCTTGTTCTGCATTTGTTAACATGAACGTAACAGGGATCGAAAAAAACATAGTGCGGAACCTGATGGAGTGAGCCGGAGCAGAAAGAACGAAAACAGTAAAGGCGGCCCGAAAGCCGCCTTTACATACTGATACAGACCTGTCCCTGGTATCAGGAGACCGTGTACCGGTGGTTCTCTGGACTTATTGAAACGATTTCCCCTCAGGAAATTTTATCCGGTATTCCGTTTCACTTTCCTGTTTGAGCTGCTCTCCCTGCAAAACCAGCTCTTTACCTTTGCTGATGTTATCCTGCCCATCTTTTACCATACTCCGGCCCTGTTCAACCTTTTTCTGTCCGTTGAACTGTAACTTCTCCCCCCTGATCATAGAACTGTTCCCCTTGTTCCATTTTTCACCGATCATCCGTGAATCCTGACTCTGGCCCAGAATCGAATTTCCAAACGTCGGAGCCTGTGAGGAGGTACATCCTGCCAGACCCATCATAACCGCCATCATTGCAACAATTATCTTACGCATATCCGTCCTTGTTTCTCTTTATCAAAACTTCAACATTTAAACAGGACACAATATATCTTTTTTTAAATCATCTGAAACAACAAAATCATTTTCTTACTGCCACATACCTGCTCCAGAATAAACTCGAACCGCGGTCTCCCGGAACACGACAGCATTACCCCAATGCCACATCGAGAATCATCATGACCGAAAAACCTGCCATGGTTGCCATGGTTACCAGATCGATGTTTTCATATTTTCTCTGCGATTCCGGTATCAGCTCCTCGACCACGACAAAAATCATCGCCCCGGCGGCGAAACAAAGGGCGTAGGGCAGAATATCCTGCATTTTCAGCACAAAATATGCCCCGATAACCCCGGCGATCGGCTCAACCATGCCGGAAGACTGACCCAGGAAAAAGCTTTTCCCTTTCGACATACCCTCTCTTCTCAAAGGCATCGAAACGGCCGTTCCCTCGGGAAAATTCTGAATGCCGATCCCAATTGCAAGAGCTATGGCGGCTCCAATAGTCGCTGAAGGAAGATTGGCCGCAACTGCACCGAAAGCCACACCGATGGCCAGCCCTTCGGGAATGTTGTGCAGGGTTATGGCCAGCACGAGCAGCGTGCTCCGCTGCCACGAAGTCTTGATCCCCTCGCTTTTGTCCATGCTCAGACCGGGGTGAAGATGAGGCAGGAACCTGTCTGTCAGCCGCATGAAAAGCCCTCCTCCCATGAAACCGATGACCGCCGTCAGCCAGGGGATATGTCCCAGCTGCTCAGCCATCTCTATTCCCGGTGCGAGAAGAGACCAGAAACTTGCTGCGATCATGACGCCGGCTGCAAAGCCAAGCATCGAGTCCATAACCTTCTGATTGAGCGCTTTGGAAAAAAACACCAGCGCCGCCCCTGCAGCCGTAACACCCCATGTGAACAGGGTGGCGATCAACGCCTGGGTAACCGGATTGAATTGCAGAAAAAAATCTTCCATGACGTAGAGAAAATTTTAAATACAGAATCTTTCAGATATGATACACTATATACTATCCATATTCGAGACCGTTACCGGCCTCCCCGAAGAGGGCGACCGTACTGCTTTCATGACTCTCTACAGTATCACAGAAAGTCAGTGCGAGAAACAAAAGTCGGCTGACATCTTTAAAGGACAATCTCACTATTCCCGCCGAACTATTCAAGTGAAAAAAGCTTCCGTTGATTCGCAGGATTCGAATGCTTGAAATAAACGCGAGTTTATCGTATATTTACGATAAACTCGATCATACAGAGATGAAACGAACCAATGCAGAGATACCATACTCGACAAGTGAAACCGATCTGGCGGTTTTCTCCAAAGCGCTCGGTCATCCGGTTCGGCTCAAGATCCTGAAACTGCTCTCTACACAGTCGTGCTGTTTCACCGGGGAACTGACAGCGATCATCCCGATGGCGCAATCGACGATTTCCCAGCATCTGAAGGCCCTGCTCGAAGCCGGTCTTATCCAGGGCGAGATAACTCCTCCAAGAGTGAAATATTGCCTGAACCGAAAGAACTGGGAAACCGCGAGGAAATTGTTCGCCCGTTTCTTTGACACTGAATTGAGTGGAGATGAAAGCGAAGAGGAGTGCTGAATATCTCATTATTTAATAATCGTTTATTTGCGTTGAACAATAAACAAATCCGCCAATGAAAACCATCAAAGTGCTTGGAACAGGCTGCGCGACCTGTAAACAGCTTGAATCTCTTGTCCGTCAGGTTGTTGAGGAAACAGGCATCGAGGCGTCAATCGAAAAGGTCGAGGACATTCAGGAAATCATTTCCTGGAAAGTTCTGTCGACTCCCGGACTTGTTGTCGATAACGAAGTGAAATGCTCAGGACGGATTCCCTCCCGTGACGAAATCGAGGAGATGCTTGCCTGATACATCAAATCCGTCGCCAATGAGCAGCGAAAAAAAAGTACCGCCATCCGGCAAAAAACCTGAAAACATCTCCGTCCGGATCGCCGCGGTTTTAACTGCAACCCTGCTCTGGGTGCTCGTCTATACCCATCTTGAATGGCTCGCAGATCTGTTTCTTGACATCGCAGGCATCTCCTTTCAAACCCGTTTCGGCCAGGCTCTGCACTTTTTCATCTATGAAGTGCCCAAAGTCCTGCTGTTACTGACGGCGGTCGTCTTCACCATGGGCGTGGTACACACGTTTGTGTCTCCGGAACGGACAAGGACCATGCTTTCAGGGAAACGAACCGGGATAGGCAATGTCATGGCCGCAGGGCTGGGCATCGTCACGCCCTTCTGTTCCTGCTCCGCGATTCCCCTTTTCATCGGGTTTCTGCAGGCAGGCGTTCCCCTCGGAGTCACCTTCTCCTTTCTCATCGCTGCGCCGATGGTCAACGAGATCGCCCTGGCCCTGCTCTTCGGCATGTTCGGCTGGAAGATCGCCCTCCTCTATATGACCATGGGCCTCGGCATCGCCATTGTCTCAGGCATCATCATCGGAAAACTCGGCATGGAAAATTATCTTGAGGAGTGGGTAAAGGAACTGCAGAACAGCGGTACTGCAGGAGAAGGTAACGTACCTGACTTACGCTGGGCACAACGCATCGGGGAAGGGGTTGGACATGTCCGCTCTATTGTGGGCAAGGTATGGCTCTACATCGTACTCGGAGTAGGAGTCGGTGCCGGTATTCACGGCTATGTCCCTCAGGACTTCATGGCCTCGCTCATGGGCGCTGAAGTCTGGTGGTCGGTTCCTGTCGCTGTCCTGCTCGGTGTACCGATGTACTCGAATGCGGCAGGCATCCTTCCCATCGTGCAGGCGCTTCTGGGCAAAGGAGCCGCTCTGGGCACCGCAATGGCGTTCATGATGAGCGTCATCGCGCTCTCACTGCCGGAAATGATCATTTTGCGTAAAGTGCTTAAACCCAGGCTGATCGGGGTTTTTGCAGGCATTGTTGCGACCGGGATCATTCTGGTCGGTTATGTATTCAACCTTGTCCTGCAGCTCTAAACAAAAAAAGCCGCCCCGGAACATCAGATGGAACGGCCTTCAGTCAGACAATTACAGGGTTTCAGGCCCCGGCCATCATCGCCTCCACATCTCCTTCAACCGTACCGATCGGCTTGATATCGAATTTCTCGACAAGCACGGAGGCGACGTTCGGCGTGAGAAACTCAGGAAGTGTCGGGCCAAGACGAATGCCTTTCACGCCAAGAGAGAGCAGGGCGAGCAGGACTGCGACAGCTTTCTGCTCATACCATGCGATATCATAGGAAATCGGCAGGTCGTTGATATCGTCGAGCCCGAAAACCTCCTTCAGTTTGAGTGCAATAACGGCCAGAGAGTAGGAATCGTTGCACTGACCGGCATCGAGTACCCTCGGTATGCCGCCGATATCCCCGAGCTGCAGCTTGTTGTACCGGTACTTTGCGCAGCCTGCTGTAAGAATTACAGTATCTTCCGGTAACGCTCCTGCAACATCGGTAAAATACTGTCTCGAGTTATGACGTCCATCGCAACCTGCCATGACGACGAAACGCTTTATCGCCCCTGATTTGACCGCGTCAACAACCTTGTCTGCAAGCGCAATAACCTGGTTATGCGCAAAACCGCCAACGATCTCCCCGTTCTCGATCTCCTTCGGAGGCTGACAGGTTTTGGCCAGTTCGACAAGTTCGCTGAAATCCTTCGGATCACCGCTTTTCCCTGCAGGAATATGCCTGAGACCATCATATCCGGCATTACCGGTGGTGAACATGCGCTGCCTGTAGGATTCCCTGACCGGCACAATGCAGTTGGTCGTCATCAGTATCGGGCCGTTGAACGACTCGAACTCCTTGTCCTGTGACCACCAGGAGCTTCCGTAATTGCCGACGAAGTGGTCGTACTTCTTGAACGCCGGATAGTAGTGAGCGGGAAGCATCTCGCAATGGGTATAAACATCGACCCCGGTGCCCTCGGTCTGTTTCAGCAGTGCTTCCATGTCATGGAGATCATGCCCGGAAATCAGAATGCCGGGTTTTGTACCGACTCCGGTTTTGACCGTGGTAACCTCGGGATTACCATAGGTTTCTGTGTTTGCTTTATCAAGCAGCGCCATTGCCTTGACGGCGTACTCTCCAGTCTCCAGAACCAGCGCGGTCAAACGTTCGGCGTCCATATCCTTTGTCAGGGCTGCAAGAGCCTTGACATAAAAGTCATAGATCGATGCATCGTTGTAGCCAAGCACGGACGCATGGTCTGTATACGCTGCAAGGCCTTTCATACCATACAGAACGAGACTCTTGAGAGAACGAAGGTCTTCGTTTTCGCTCAGTGCTTCAACACCGGCCGATTCAGCTTTCTGAACAAACTCTTCCTTGCTTTCGCCCGTCCATGTCACACAGTCGTGAGAAGGAACCTCTGTCAGCAAGCCTCTCAACTCGTCACGCAAAGCCAGCGCTTCGAAAATTTTATCGACGATCGCTCCATCGTCAAAATTGGTATTCGTCACCGTCACGAAGAGCGCCTCGCTGATAAAACGGCCATGCTCTGCCTGCAGTGTCCTGCCGGAAGCCTCAGAACACAATGCAACACCTTC